>SCVK01000164.1 GCA_004297075.1 Chitinophagaceae bacterium | reverse complement strand
ACCATCCAGGTAGGACATGCATATCAGAGCGGTACATACTTTGCAGAAATGACACAGGGTACACAGCGTAAACTGTTAAAACTGATCAAGATCAGGTAAAAATCATACGTCCCCAAACACAAGCAGGTGCCCAAGGGTGCCTGTTTTGTTGTAGGGTAAGAACTTCAGCAGATTACTGTAATTTAGGTTTCTGCAAAACCGAAAAAATGAATACGCTACAAATCAGCTGGCAGTTGCTGGAGAAACCGTATATAGGCATTGCGGCGCGTTCGCTGGCCGTGTACCTGTTCCTGATCATCGCGATCCGGATTTTCGGCAAAAAAGAACTGGCCCAGTTATCGGTGATTGATCTGGTATTCATTTTACTCATCAGTAATTCTGTGCAGAATGCGATGGTAGGACCTGATACAACACTGGAAGGTGGATTGATTGCCGCCGCTGCCTTATTTGCCGCCAATTTTACTTTGAAAAAACTTCTCTACAGCAACCACTTTCTCAGCAGCCTGGTGCAGGGAGATGCCATATTGCTGGTCTATAAAGGAAAAATAAATCATGCCCATTGCAGGGAAGCCGAAATTACCACAGAAGAACTTATGGCAGCCATACGCGAACATGGTGCCAGAGATGTTGGGGAAGTTGATCTGGCTATGCTGGAAGTAGATGGTAATATCAGTGTGGTGAGTAACGGGTTTCAGAAAAGGTCGCAGGTGGCCCATCCACGCAAACACCGCTTAAAAGGCCGCTTATTCAAAAAATAGCTGCCGGCAGATTTTTTCACGAAAACTGAACAAGCTGTATTTGGTATTTGCTTTTTTTATATCTTGTTCCCATACCCCACCCGTATCAAATCTGATAGTTGATTCAAATGATTGTGTGATATGCGATTTTTTCCATCCGCAGCAGCTTTGCTGCTGTCTGTTTTATTGTGTATGTCGGGGTATGCTTTGGCGCAGGCAGGAAAGTCTCCTTCGGCCTATCTCGATTCTATCCTGTTACAGCAGGGACAGTCCAAATCGGTTTGTGGTAGCGATTACCAGTTAACCCAACTGCGGAAAGACCCTCTCGTGATTGCCAGGGAGCGGAAAATGAATGAAGATATTTTACGTGTGCTCAATAACCAGGTAACCCTGAACGGCGGCAGCGGAACCAGCGCCGATCCTTATGTGCTGCCCGTTGTTTTCCATATTGTACACAGTACGGATCCTTATGCCATTACCGATGCACAGATCATCAACGCAGTAAAAGACCTGAATGATGCGTTCAGTAAAAGCGGGGCCTATGCAGCCAGTGTGGGTGCCGATACCAAAATCCGTTTCGCACTGGCCCAGACTGATCCGGATGGGGGGCTTACCAAAGGAATTACCCGTACAAAGTCTTTTTTTGCAGACAATATGCATATGAGTCTGGACGATTTTAAAATGAAAAGACTGATGCAATGGGATCCGGTGAAATACATCAATATCTGGCTCGTCAGAAATATTGCCGGTGAGATCAGTGCTACTTTCAGCTGCGGCGTATGGTCGAGAATGAATGCAGGCGGATATGCTACCATGCCTTTTTCAGTCAATGGCTCCTCGCCAACCGATGGGATCGTGATCACCGGTTTCGGCCCTTTGCTGGCGCATGAAATGGGTCATTACCTGGGGCTTTACCATACGTTTGAAGGGTACTGTTTCAATAATAACTGCGCTACCGATGGCGACAGGGTCTGCGATACACCACCCGACGGATCTACCGGTGCATCCAGCTGCAGCAGTCCTACCAATTCCTGTAATTCAGACACGGCTTCTAATTATTCCAACGGATTTTTCCCGAAAGATGTGCCTGATCAGGTGAGTAATTTCATGGATTACAGCAATACCTCCTGCAGTAACCAGTTTACTGAAGGGCAGGCTGCCAGGATGCGCGCCGCTATTGCCACGCAGCGGAGCAGTCTCATCAATAACCTGATGAATAAACCCTGCAGCGACAATGTATTGGCCTCTTTTACCCGCGATAACAGTAACCCTAAGGTCAACGACCTTATCAGTTTCACCAATACTTCGGTAAATGCGGTCAGTTATGAATGGTTGATCGATGGAGTATCCAAAGCAACCAGCGCTAATTTCACTAATACGTTTACTACTGCACAGCGATTCAAAGTTACTTTAAAAGCTACCCATAGCAGCGGTTGTGTGTCTACCGCCACCGATTATGTATGGGTGAACTGTGGGGTAACTGCCAAATTCTGGAACAACAAACAACTGATCGCTTCCAAAACAGGGGTGCTGAATGATACCATTCTCTTCACGAATAATTCAGTAGGGGCCAGTTCTTATCAATGGATCAAAACCAATAATAATGGCACGGTAAGGGAAGTGATTACCAGTAATGCAGCCGGAGGCGGCGCCAATGATCTGAACTATGTGTTTCCTGATCCGGGTTTTTTCCGCATCAAACTGATCGCTACTGATGGCGCCTGTGTGGATAGTACGTTAGATTTGTTTGTCAACATTGTTGATCCCACCCCCAATGCTTATGTCTCCATCTATTCGGCTTATTGCAACCAGCAAACCAAAGTGAACCTCTATGTGGTTGCCTGTAATTTCGGATATGCACCCATTCTGCCCGGCATGCCCATCAGTTTCTATGATGCTGATCCAAGGTTACCCGGTGCAAAAAAAATAGACACCACTTTTATACTGAAAGATACTTTGAAGGGGATTTGCTGCGGCACTACTTATCCGCTAACGCTGGATGTAAAACGCCCGGGGCTCGATCAGCTCTATGCCGTAGTGAACGATGCCGGTACGGCCATTCCCATTGCTTTACCCAATACCTCTCTGACAGAAACCAATTATATCGATAATGTAGCCTCCCTTACCAATTTCCGTTTTAGGGCCACGGTTACACCTGCCAACCCGGTTTTACGACCCGGAGATACCCTTCGGTTAAGCGTGCAAACTTTTCCGGATCCTACATTCAATTCTACTTTTTTGTGGGATACACCCAAACAGCTCAGTTGTGCTACCTGCACCACACCCTTGTTTACGGCCGATTCTACCCGCATCAAAAAAGTGTATGCCAAAAGTTTTTATCAGTGTTTTGATACCGCTACGGTTACTCTTACCGTGATACAGCCCGACGATTTTACTGTACAAGTGAATAGTGCTGAATGTGCCGGAGCCGATAGCATGACGGTAAACCTAACTGTTAACAGCCAGGTAGCAGGGGCGGGTATACCTAAGAATCTGCCGATTGCCATTTACAATAATGACCCTTCGGTAGCCGGTACCCAATTGCTGCCGCCTTTGTTCCTGGTACCCGATAGTACTTTTACGTTACAGCAGAATTATACCTTTAAAGTGAAAAAAACAACCACCGGCAACGTGTATGCAGCTGTGAACAATAGTAATACAACGGTACCGGTTAGTTTTGCCGGTGCGCCTTTTTTTGAAAATACAGTCGCCAATAATATTTCGGCGCCCAAAACCTATACGCAGATCACCAAAGTGATCGATACGGCCATCTGCAATGGCGATACGGTACTGGGCCGAACCGTTTCGGGAACCTATACCGATGCGTTTGTAACGGCCGGTGGCTGCGACAGTGTGCGTATACTGAAGCTGACCATCAAACCTGTTGCCGTTACAAAAACAACCATTACCGTGGGTATTTGCGAAGGGCAGAACTATGAAGGATACACCAAAGCCGGCACGTATATCAATGTATTTAAAGGATCGAACAGCTGCGATAGTATCCGCACCCTGAACCTGACAGTCAATCCCAATAAAAACCGGACCAATTCTGTGCAGATCTGTAAAGGAGATACGTACCTGGCCGGAGGCAAACTGCAGACAACAGCAGGCACTTATGTAGATTCCTTAAAGACCAGTGTTGGTTGCGATTCCGTAGTAACCACTATTCTAACCGTAGTGCCCGTACCGGCCAGTTTTCTGCCATTGGATACCACTATGTGTATTGGTAAAACACTGCCCATTGTGTTGTCTTATCCCACAACGTTGTGGAGTGATGGAAGTACCAGTAATTTCTTCAATATCAGCCAGGCAGGTTCTTATACGGCGCAGGTGGTAGACCGGAACGGGTGTAAAGGAAATGATACGGTAAACGTATTGTTTAACCGATGTATTCCCATCCAGATCCCGGATGCATTTTCTCCCAATAATGATGGTAAAAACGATGTGTTCAAACCGCTGATCGGTGCTCCTGTTACCAATTACCGCATGCAGATCTGGAACCGCTGGGGACAACTTGTTTTTGAAACAAGAAATATTTCGCAGGGCTGGAATGGAAAATACCTGTCTGAATTACAACAGAACGGAGCATATATCTATTATTTCACTTTAACCGATCCGGATGGTGTACTGATTGAAAAGAAAGGAACCCTGATCCTGATCCGATAATTAATTGGCCAGAATATCGAATTTGGTTTTCGGACGGATCTTATCCAGCCATTGAAAGCCGCGGATCTTCAGTTCATCATGATTGGCCTGCCGCATGGGGTAGGAAGTGCCATCAAAACCGCGGATAAAAGATACCCGTTTGGGTTTGCTGTCGTCAAACAGCATATCTATCACATCAGAACTGGACTTGCTGACGCCGATAAAACGGTTCTGCTCATCCTGTCCGTAATACACATTTTCCGCATTACCCTTGGCCCGCATAAAATAGATCCTGCCATCTTCAAACAAGGCATTGATGGTGGTACTCTTTAATTGATTAAAGAACTGGGTACTGTCTACTTTACTGATGGCCATCGCATTCTCGAACACATACATCCGCTCGGGTTTTTTATTCTTTACATAGAGATAAATGGTATCGCCGGTGATCTGGTTATCCTTGGCCCAGATCACCGGGTTGCGGAACAAGCGGAATACAGAATCCTGTAAGGAATAAAACAAACTATCGCCCACGGCCTGCAAAGAATCAGAGAAGATCTTTACGTTGAAATAGGCTTCAAAATATTTATCGGTACTGTCTGAGGCGTTTTTACTGCTGTCGGTAATCGTTTTCATACCAGACGTATCCCGGATCAGCGGCACTTTTCTTGTTTTCAGGAGGTCGGATAAACGTGCCGTATACAAAGTGTCGGCAGATACATAAATCGAATCCCTTCCCTGTTTGATCAGCAGAATGGGTTTTTCGGTAGCCAGCAGGATATCTTTTTTCCGGTCTGTTTTAATATTGTTGGCAATCATGTCAAAACCCTGTGCCGTATCTTTTCCCCGGTACACCGCATTGCCCCTGAACTCGCCCAGTTTGGTAGAATCATCCACGGCCATATCATCTGCCGTAAACGTATACGTGCTGTCTTCGATCACCGAACGTTTGTTCAGTATGCCGCGTTTGTTCTTCATATCAAAAAAACCCTGTCGGGTTTTGATCACCCTGCGGCCACTGTCGCTGTAGATATTGGTAGGAGAGGTGAACGTGGCTATTTCGGTTCCTGTGTTGTATTGAAGGGTGTCGGTAACCACTTTGTATTCCGGATCTATCAGCAATACATTTTTCTTAAAGATCACATCCTTGGTATCGCCGTAGTAGTATCCCTCTTTACTCGTAAGGGTTGTTTTTTTGTTCACCACTTTACCGCCGTTCAAATATGTGCCGATCTTAACGGTTACATCATATTCCAATGCCTCCGTTGTTAATTGCCCCTTGCCATCTGTGAGCCGCACTTTTTTATTGAGGAAGGCTTTTTTCTCTTTGCCGAGGTATTTCAGGTACTGTGAATACGTGTGTACACTGTCTGCATCGTTGATGTGGATATTACCGAAGGCCTCCAGCGAATTATCTATTTCATTCAATACAATACTGTCTGCAAAAAAATCGGTCTTCTCCTGCCTTACATGCGCTTTCCCGGCAAGCGAGAAGTATTTATGCAACGAGTCTACCGTCAGCATATTCAGCCGGTCTGCCCAAATGATGTCCAGTATTTTGCCTTCCTGTTTACCGGTATCCTGTGCCGGACGTTGTGCCATACCCACCTGCACCAAACATAACAGGACACAGGTATATAGTAATCTTTTGATCAGCATCAGGTTTATTTCTGGATAGAAGAGTCGTTAAGCGGAGCCGTTAAAGGAATGCTTTTATCTTTCCTGCCAAACACAGATACATTCACATACCTTTTGGGATGCACCCGCAGATCGTCCAGCAATATATTGGCGCTGCGTACGGTATTGGTGAGGTTATTGTACAGTGTTTTATCATTCATCAGTTTACCCAGCGATCCGTCCTGCGAATTTAATTTGGCTACCACCGCATTCAGTCCGGCAATCGTGGCTTTCAGGTTTTCTACACTGCCCGCAATATCTGCTTTGGCCAGGTTATCGGTCGTTTTTTCAACATTGCCGATCATCCGGGTCACTTTTTCATTGTTATCCGAGAGGTTTTTGGTAAAACTGGCCACATGGTTCATAGATTGGGTTACCGCACCTGTTTGCTGGTTCAGCATGGCCTGTAAACTGGCAGAAGAAACCACCAGGCTGGCCGTGGTTTTATTGATATTGGCAATGGTTTGCTGCAGGTTGTTCTTGGTATTGGGGTCGAAAATGGTGTTGATATTCTTCAGCACACTATCGAGTGATTGCACCGTGAGTTTGATCTGGTCGCCAACCGGCCCCAGTTTGTTCATCAGGCTGCCCATCAGGCCATCCTGCGAAGCCGTGGCCAGGGTATCGCCCACATTCAGGTATTGTTTGGCATTGCCCAATGCAATCGAAATGCTGGCTGGCCCCAGCGGATTATCCTTGATGGTGGCTACCGAGTTAACGGGGATATTGTAATTGCTCTTCAGTTTAATGGTAACCACGATCGTACTCAGGCTCTCGTCCAGGTTTTCAATATCATCTACCGAACCTACCTGGAAACCGTTTACGTACACAGGATTGGATACCATGATGCCTTTTGAATCGGTATACTTGGCATGCAGGTAATTCCCTGTTTTGAAAAGGGTCTTTCCTTTCAGAAAATTAAAGCCCAGGATCAGCATGGTAATGGCGATGGCGGTCAAAGCTCCCACCTTCGTTTCGTTCGAAATTTTCATAGGCACAAATCTACGGTTTATTGGCCTGAAGCAAGGCGTGAACCCCTGTTAAAATGAGCAGCGGTTACCCGGTTACCGGCCATTGGTATTGGATACCTGTTTTTCGAGTGAGTATTTATAGCGTTTGATGGCCCTTACGAGTACTTCACAGATCTCGCGCTGGCCCTCTTCGCTGTTCAGGTAAGCTTCTTCCTCCGGGTTAGAGATAAAACCGGTTTCTACCAATACAGCCGGCATGGCTACGGCCTGTAATACCCAGATTCCTTTTTGCCGCTGTTTGGCTTCCCTGCTGATGCGGCCCACTTTCTGAAACTCTTCCTCAATGGTCAGGGCCAGGTTGGCGCTGCGCGAGAAATAAGTCTGGGTTTTCATATTGATGATCATCATCTTAGCAGGGTCTGTTGGATTAAAATCTTTCAGTTCCCTCGCTGATATACTATCCAAGTAATTATCTTCATTCTCCCGTAAGGCAGCTTTGGCTTCATTGCTTTTATCCACACCGTAAATAAAGGTTTCGGTTCCCTTGGC
>SCVK01000163.1 GCA_004297075.1 Chitinophagaceae bacterium | reverse complement strand
TTAAACAATATACAGAAGATCTATTTCATCGGCATCGGTGGAATCGGCATGAGTGCTTTGGCCCGTTATTTCAAAGCCAAAGGCGCTGATGTGAGCGGTTACGATAAAACAAGTACGCCCCTAACCCGAGAGCTGGAAGCTTCTGGTATTGCTATTCATTATGAAGAACGGGTAGACCTGGCTCCCAAAGATGCGGATGCGATTGTTTACACACCGGCCATCCCTGCGCAGCATGCTGAACTGGTCTATTACCGTGAGAACGGATATACCGTAGTGAAGCGGAGTGATGTATTACAATGGATTACCGAAGGCTCTTTTAATATCTGCGTGGGCGGTACCCATGGTAAAACAACGGTCACTTCCATGACCGCTCACCTGTTGCGCCATACCGGTTATGGTTGTAATGCGTTTCTGGGAGGAATCGCTGCTAACTACAATACCAATTTCTGGAGCAGCGATAAAAATGTAGTGGTAGTGGAAGCGGATGAGTATGACCGGAGTTTTTTAAAACTGGTTCCTGATGTAGCGGTCGTTACCGCCATGGATCCCGATCACCTGGATATTTATGGCACACCCGAAGAAGTGGTGTATGCTTTTATCCAGTTTTCCCAAAAAGTAAAACCCGGTGGTTGTCTGGTTACGAAATATGACCTGGAGAGAGGAGAAGAGCTGAAAGCATCACACCATTATACCTATAGTTTTGAAGATGTACGTGCAGATGTATATGCAGCGAACAGGAAAGTAGAGAACGGCAGTTATGTATTTGATGTAATGAATGAGGATTGGACCATCAAAGATGTGGTATTGCATATGGGTGGACTACATAATATCGAAAACTGTGTAGCAGCCATCACTGTGGCCAAATACCTGGGTATTGCGGATGATAAGATCAAAGCGGCTGTTGCCGATTTTAAAGGCGTGCGGAGAAGGTTTGAATATGCGCTGAAAAACGAAAAACATGTGTTGATCGATGATTATGCACACCATCCCGAAGAACTGCGGGCATTGATCAGCGGGGTGAAGAGTATTTTCCCGGGAGATAAACTGACATTGGTATTTCAGCCGCATTTGTTCAGTCGTACCAACGATCTGGCTGATGAATTTGCGATCAGCCTGGACATGGCCGATGAAGTGATCCTGTTACCCATTTATCCCGCCCGCGAATTGCCGATGCGGGGTGTAAGCAGTGAGCTGGTGATGAGTAAAATGCAGGTGGCCAAACGGCAGGTACTGAGTAAGGAAGAACTGAAAACATGGGTGGCAGAACACCGACCCGGATTATTGGTAATGGCAGGCGCCGGTGATATTGATGCACTGGTGCAGCCTGTGAAAGATTTGTTGCAGAACGGATAACTATGCGTAAGTACAACTGGAAAAAAATACTGGTGAACACCCTTTGGGTGCTGGCAGGCATCGGAGCCATTGTGCTCCTGGGCGCAGCCATGCAGCAAAAGAGCCGGAAACGTTGTACAGGGGTAAAGATCGAGATCACAGGAGCCGAACGGCATATGTTCATTGATGAGAAAGATGTGATGGATATGCTGAAAACTGTGGGGGCAGTTACCGGTACCAATATGGCATCCCTGAACCTGCGGCAGATGGAATCGATGGTGGAAAAGAATCCATGGGTGAAAAATGCAGAAATGTTCCTGGATAATACACAGGTATTACAGGTTACCATCGAAGAGCGCCAGCCGGTAGCAAGGGTATTTACACTGGGTGGAAATTCTTTCTACCTCGATAGTAATTCCATGCGCCTGCCGTTGAGTGATAAACTATCGGCCCGGGTTCCCATCTTCACCGGATTTCCTTCCGATAAGGATGTGCTGTCCAAACCAGACAGTGCCTTACTGGAAAAAGTGGTGCAGGTAGGAAAATATATCCTCGCCGACTCTTTCTGGATGGCGCAGGTGGCGCAGGTGGATATTACGCCGCAATCAGGTTTTGAACTGGTACCGGTGGTTGGCGACCATATAGTGGTGATGGGTGATGCCGAGGACCTAAACCGCAAATTCACCCGGCTGAATACTTTTTACCAGCAAGCCTGGCTACAGCATGGGATCAATACGTACGAACGGCTCGACATCCAATATGATAACCAGGTAGTAGCTATCCGCAAAGGAACCATGAAAGCCAGGGTAGATTCGGCACGTGTACATGCTCTTATGCAGGGTATGATGGAAGGTGCAGCACTGGGGCTGCTGGATAGTACCCGCATCAATAATCCTGTGCCGGTTAGCAGACCGGTGTTGACCAAAGACAGTGTTGTAAAAAAGAGAGAGGTAACAGCTCCTGTAAAAACAGCGGTAACAAAACCAAAATCTGCACCTGTTGTAAACAATAAAGGAACCAATAAGCCGTTATCAAATGTGAAGAAAGCGACAACGAAGAAAACAGTGACCAGGAAACCCGCGGCAAAGAAGAAAACACCAAGGGCAGTGATGGATAAAAATAGATAAACGTGAGTCGTCAATCGTCAGTCGTGAGTGTTCTTTTTACTCACAACTGACGATTCACGACTCACGACAACATAACAACTACCAATCACCAAACAACTAAAACACAACACATGAACCACAACGAATCACCCATCATTGTTGGCCTGGACATCGGTACAACAAAGATCGCAGCCATTGCCGGCCGTAAAAAC
>SCVK01000162.1 GCA_004297075.1 Chitinophagaceae bacterium | reverse complement strand
TCATTCAAAAAAACCATACCATGGGAAGAGGTGACAAAAAAACCGCAAAAGGTAAAAGATTCCAGGGCTCATTCGGCAAAAGCCGCCCTGCAAAAGCAACCAAACAAAAGAAACCTGTAGTAGCCAAAGCTTCCTAAGCTTAACTGCACCGATATTTTGGAAAAAATAATCGGGAAATGCACAACCGCAAACTGCGATACCGGCATTTCCCGATTCCAAAATTTTTATGCCAGGCTATTTTTTCTTAGCCGCTATTTCCCCGATCGCCATCACCAGTTTATCCAGATCCTGCAAACGGGTATATACATGCGGGGTAACACGTACGCAGGATACATTCTCCCATACAATACCCACCGTGTGAATTTTATAGGTATTGAACAAAGCGCTATCTAATTCGCCCGGTGTCATCCCATCTATCGAAACACCACAGATCGCACAGGCATATTCCGGTTTAAAGGAAGTATGGATCTTTACCTTAGGAATATCCACCACTTTGGAGGCCCAGTAATTTTTCAGGTAGCGGATCCTTTCCTCTTTGCGCTTACTGCCAATGGCATTCTGAAAATTCACTGCTTCACCAATGCCCTGTTCTATCGGAAAACTCCTGGTACCAAGGGTTTCAAACTTCCGGATATCTTCGCCCCGGGGTTTATCGTTACAAACCAATGGCCAGATCTTACTGATTTTTTCTTTTTTGATCCATAACATACCGCTGCCAATCGGCGCACTCAGAAACTTGTGCAAACTGGTACCAAAATAATCACATCCCAGTTCGGGAATCTTGAAATCGAGCAGTCCGAAAGAATGCGCCCCATCTACGATCACTTCCAGGTTGTATTTTTTTGCCATGGCGCAGATCTTTTTCACCGGCATGATCTGTCCGATCCAGTTAATCACATGTGTGATATGGATGATCTTTGTTTTGGAGGTGATCGCTTTTTCATAAGCACTCACGATCTCCTCATCATTCTCTATCGGGAATTTAAAATTCAGTTGGGTGTACACAATGCCTTCCCGTTCGGCCCGCTGTTTCCAGGCATTGATCATATTGGGATAATCCTGTTTGGTACCGATCACTTCATCGCCGGCTTTCAGTTCCAGGCCAAAGATCACCGTATTCAGCGCCTCGGTGGCATTCCGGTTAACCGCAATTTCCTCCGGCGAACAGCCGGCCAGCACCGCCAGTTTATGACGAAGCGGCTCACGGCCCTGGTCTAAGATCCGCCACATATAATAGGAAGGACCTTCATTGGAAAGTTTATTGTAGCGCTCAACCGCTTCCTGTACCACCCTCGGTGAGGGACTAACGCCCCCATTGTTCAGGATGATCAGGTTGGAGTTAACGGTATACGCCTGCTGAATCACCATCCAGTAATCCTCATCCTGGGCTGCCGCTTCGGGTGTCAAACCCTGGATCCGCTGCGAGGCGGCTTCCCAGGAAGCGGCATGTGCCTGGTTAAATAAATTGTTGGCCGAGAACGCACCGGCCAGTAAACCAACCTTTTGTATAAACTTTCTTCTGGGTTCCATGGGCAATAATTGAACGAGAAAGTTAACGATTTATACGTTTATTCCTGTCTTATCTTTGCAGCAGAATACAGCAATATGAGTAAAAAAGGATGGTTATTGATGCTCTGCATTTCACTCACCGCATTCAGCGCGCCGCTGTTTGCACAATGCTCTATCTGTACCAAAACTGCGTCTCAGTTGGGCGAGGGGCCCGCTTCTGCCCTTAACTCGGCCATCATTTACCTGGCAGCCGCTCCTTTTATGGTGATGGGGTATATTGGCTGGCGCTGGTGGAAAAACGAAAAAGCGATAGAGAAAGCAGCATCCTGATACATCCGGGATCAGCTAAAAATTTTCTCAGTCGTTGCCCGGCAGATATGCTTTGATGAATTGGTAGAGATTGGTATCTTCCGCTCTTTCCAGTTGCAGCTTCAGTACCGATTTATCTACATCTTTCATTCTTTTTTGCTGTATCAGGTGATAGGCTTTCTCGGCCAGTAGCCAATATCGCTTGTTATGGGTCTGTACCAGTTGCTGGTGTGCCCGGATCTGCTGAAATAATTCTCCTACCCCTTCTTTCTTAGATGCCACCGTTTTTACAATCGCAATCTCGTGTGTGGTTTTGTGAAATGCCGGCGCCAGCATCAGGCGTAGGTTTTTTACAAAACTATCCGCATCGGGCCGGTCGGCCTTGTTCACCACAAAAATATCGGCAATCTCCATCAAACCGGCTTTCATCGTCTGCACTTCATCGCCCGCTTCGGGCACCACTACCACCACGGTGGTATCGGCCAGTCCGGCAATTTCTATTTCGCTTTGTCCAACCCCCACGGTTTCAATGATCACCTGGTCAAAGCCAGCCGCTTTTACCAGATCAGCGATCTCGATGATATGAGGATGTAATCCGCCCAAACTGCCCCGGGTAGCCAAAGAACGGATGAATACGGAAGGATGGTTGTACCATTCACTCATCCGGATCCTGTCGCCCAGCAATGCACCCAGGTTAAAAGGTGAAGAAGGATCTACACATAATACCGCCACTTTCTGGTTCTGTGCCACTATCTCACCAATCAAGGCATCTACCAGTGTGCTTTTACCGGCGCCTGGCGGACCGGTAATGCCCGTCAGTTTTGCATGGGTATTGGCAGGTAATTGCTGCAGCAGCCACTCGTATCCCTCCACTTCATTCTCAACCAGTGAAATGGCGCGGGCGAGTGATTTGGCATGGCCCTGCAGTAAGTCATGTAATAATTCTTCCCACATGATTGCTAAAGTAACCCGGAAGAACGAATTTAGACGCATGACAGCACCCCTGTTGAAAAATAAATGGGCCGCACAATGGGTATTGGCCATGCTGGTAGTATTGATGGTTGGTCTGCTGGTTAGTCGCGCCCTGGTATCGCTATCCTCTGTGTTGATAGTATTACCCTTCTTTTTTCACAGGCAATTGGATCAAAGAACCCGTGTACTGTTGGTGGCGGTGCTGCTGATGCTGCTGCCTGTCATTGTATCCGGCTTATGGAGTGAGAACCATTCTCTGTGGTGGAACAGTGTGGCGGTAAAACTTCCCTTAGTAACCATGTTACTCGGCATTGGATCTGTTTATTTTTCTGCCGAGCGAAAAACAAAACTGGTTTATCTGTATCTATTATTGATCAGTCTGGGTTGTATCTGGAGTTTTTCGCAATACCTGTTTCACCCCACCGTCATACAGGCTGCGTATCTGCAGGCAAAAACATTACCTACGCCTGCCGATAATGACCATATCCGTTTCAGCTGGATGGTAGTAATCGCAGTGGTGTTGGGTTTTCATAGTTTGCTCACGGCTCAACCAAAAACTACCCGTTACCTGCTGGCAGCCTGCCTGGTTCTGCTGGTTGTTTACCTGCATGTACTGGCTGCCAAAACGGGGCTGGTATGTTTGTATACCGGAAGCGGAATCTATATTATGTATCTTATCATCGTGCAGAAAAAAAGGAAAACAGGTTTGCTGCTGCTGGCTGTTTGTGCAGTGGCTGCTTTTACCTGTTACCAAACCATGCCCACCCTGCGTAACCGGGTGCAATATGTACTGTATGATTTCTCGAATTATTCCAGCGGCAGGATTTTACCGGGGTATTCGGACGCTTCGCGGTGGTTATCGATGAAAGCAGGTTACCAGCTTACAGCCCAGAATCCAATACAGGGTGTGGGTTTTGGCGATATGCTGGCGGCGGTAGATCAATGGCACCAGTTAAACCACCCCGCCAGTCTGGCCTATGAACGTTTTTTACCCGCCAATGAGTGGCTGATATATGGCACTGGCAGCGGATTGCCGGGAGTATTGTGTTTTACGGTGGGTTTTGTGCTGCTGCTGTACAGAACCACTTCGAGAAATATCTTTTCGGTCATCGTAACAACCATCAGCCTGGTTCCTTTTTTGTTTGATGATACGCTGGAAGGACAAACAGGTATCCTGGTATTGGCTTTTATTGCTTTCTTTGGGCAGCAGAAACTATCATCACCCCATGTATAACCAGCTCTCTGTTGTGATCATCTGCCGTAACGAAGCGGCCATCATCGGCAAAACCATTGCCGCTGCCAGAACCTGTACCGATGATATTGTGGTGGTGGATAGTGGCAGCACCGATGGCACACAGGCAATCGTTACTTCGCTGGGTGCGCGACTGATTGAAACAGGCTGGGAAGGTTATGGCCCCAACAAGAACAAAGGTGTAGCGGCCGCCAAACACGACTGGATCTTATCCATTGACGCCGATGAGATCCCCGATGAAACACTGCAACAGGAATTACAGCAGTTATCGTTTACAGATCTTTCTGTAGTATACAATATCCGTTTCCGTGTTTTTCTGGGTCAACAGATGATCCGTTTTGGCGAATGGAGTAACGACCGGCATATCCGTTTATACAACCGCCGTCACGGTGGCTGGAACAATGCTGCTGTGCACGAAGGATTGGTATTTCCCGCAGAAACAAAAACAGTTACTTTAAAGGGATATATTCATCATTATACCTCCCGGAACATAGCCGATTTTGCTACCAAAACGGTGAACTATGCCATGCTGAACGCACAGAAATATCACCAGCAGGGCAAAGGGGCCGGATGGCTCAAATGCAGGCTGGCACCGGGTTTCTCCTTTGTTAAAAATTATATTTTCCGGCTGGGATTTTTAGATGGAGAAGCGGGTTACACCGTTGCCAAAATGAATGCCTGGTACACCTGGTTGAAATATGCCAGGTTGCGGGAGTTGAACAGGGAAAACAGGGGGTAAGAGTGGGTTCTGAGTTTTTTGTTCTGGGTTCTTTGCTCGCTGTTCCTTATTGCTATTGTTGGACAAAACAATTTCTTTTCTCTGTGCAACTCCTTATCTTTGAGTCTCTGTGTTGAAAAACACTACTTAATCACAATCACGCCATAGTATGCGTGATTTATTTTTAACACAGAGGTACAGAGAAACAGAGGATCACAGAGATTTTAGGGTTGGTTATTTATCAAGTTCTTGCACCATCCATTAGCAAAAAAAGTCTGTAAAAAATTTCCATCAAAACAGCAATAGTTTACGCTACCGGGTGATTCGCTATTCCCTATTTTTGTTGAATGACGAATTTCATTCCGATATTCCCACTGGGCATTGTGGTATTTCCCGGTGAAAAACTGAACCTTCATATTTTTGAAGAACGTTACCGGCAGTTGATTTCAGAATCCTATGCCGGGGGCAGGCCCTTTGGTATTCCCTGTGTACTGAACAATGGTGTATCCGAAATGGGAACACTGGTAGAAGTAACCAAAATTGTAAAAGTGTATGAAGATGGCAAGATGGATATTCATACCAGGGGCATACAGGTGTTCCGGATCCTGGAGCTGATAGAATCGGTACCAGACAAATTATACAGCGGCGCCATTGTAAACTATCCGGAAAACGCGGAAAGAGTACAAAGTGAACTGGTACAGAAAGTACTGAAAGGCATCCGCGATCTGCACCGCTTGCTGAATGTAAGCAAGGACTTCGGCAAACCCGATACGGAACTGACCAGCTACGACCTGGCCCATCACGCCGGGCTTGCACTGGAGGAAGAATACGAATTGCTGGGCCTGCTGCACGAACTGCAAAGACTCGAATACCTGAAACGTCATCTCAACAAAGTACTACCCGTTATGGCCGGTATGGAGCTACTCAAAGAAAAGATTCACCTGAATGGCCATTTTAAAGAATTGAAAGGCTTTACTTTTGATAAGTGAGGAAGTGAGTGGTCAGTAGTGAGTAGGCAGTAAAAGCCATCCCAAAAAACTCACTACTGACTACTCACCACTCACGATTGACCATTCACCATTGACCATTCCCCATGCAAACCACACTCTGTTTCGATTTTGGCAATACCCGATTAAAATGCGCTGTTTTTCAGGACAGGGATTTTAAGGAGGAAGTTGTATTGGAAAAGGCTGATACAGCCACTATTCAGCAACTGATTACCCGTTTCGGGCCTGCCAAAACAATTCTGTCGTCTGTTATTAATCATCCGCCTGAGATAGAGGAACTGCTGGCCGCCCATAGCCTGTTTCACAAACTGGGGCATACCAGTAAACTGCCTTTTACCACCCCGGTGGGCAAACCAGAGACCATTGGGGCCGACAGGCTGGCCATTTGTGCCGCTTCGGTGGATCTTTTTCCCCAACACCATAACCTGGCCATCGGGCTCGGAACCTGTATTACCTATAATTACATTAACCAGGCCCATGAATTTCTGGGAGGGAGCATCTCCCCAGGTATGAATATGCGGTTCAGGGCCATGCACGAGCAAACGGCATTATTACCCCTTGTACAGGCCGAATCTACCTTCCCACTGGTGGGTTACGACACCAAAACCAACCTTTTAAGCGGGGTGATACTTGGAATGGCTAAGGAAATTGACGGAATAATTGATGCTTATGCCTTGAAATACAGCAACTTTAACGTGCTGTTAACCGGGGGTGATATGGGTTTTTTTGTACCGCACCTAAAAAACAAGATATTTGCCGACCCTAACTTAATCTACAAAGGCCTG
>SCVK01000161.1 GCA_004297075.1 Chitinophagaceae bacterium | reverse complement strand
ACCCACCCTGCCTATGAGCGAACTGCACTACACGTACTATGAGAGTCCTGTTGGTTTACTGCGGATCGGTGGTACCGAGCAGTATATCGGCGAGCTTAGTTTTGTAGACAATTCCGACCAGCTGGCCTATGGCGAGCCGGGTATTACCGAAGTAATGCACCAATGCACGGAACAGCTTATCGAATATTTCCATGGCACGCGCCGTAATTTTGATATCCCCATTCACCAGGAAGGAACAGAATTTCAGACAAGGGTATGGAGCGAGTTACTGGGGATCGCCTACGGCAAAACCATCAGTTATATGGATCTGGCCAAACGTCTCGGCGACCCCAAAGTGATCCGCGCAGCAGCCAGCACCAATGGTAAAAACAAAATAGCCATCATTGTACCCTGTCACCGCGTCATCGGCAGCGACCGTTCGCTCACCGGCTACGGAGGCGGTATGTGGCGGAAAAAATGGCTGCTGGGACATGAGTTTAAGATCGCGCATGGGGTGCAGACCTTGTTTTGAGTCAAAAAACTCATAAAAATATATCATATAATAATTTTTTTATTATTTTTATTCTACGCATTCCCCCCTCTTTTTCTACAATCACAGGTATTTTGTTTTTGCTTTTTGGAAAAGCATGTATGACATTTTAGTGAACCTAGTATTTATTCATTTCAAAATCTATAAATCAATGAAACATCATTTAAAAAAGGGAATGTTGGTAATAACTAGTATATTATTAGCTATTACTTGTTCATCATGGAGCCTATTCATCCAAACACCTGCATCAGTATCAATTTTTTCAAATTATCTAAATTCTACAGAATTTACCGTAGTCAAAACGAAAATTAATCAAAAACAAATAACAGATTTCCTAAAAGGCACAAACTCAAAAAAAAGAACTAACAATTTTGTAAGTATTGCACGCTTTTACTATAACATGTCTCAACTAGGAGACCCGTACCTCGATGCAAATCTGAAAATTAAACTTGATGGAGAAGAAAAAGTTTTTGTTTTTACTGACAATAGTGGCTATTTTGATCAATTGACTGCTTCAACCGCACCGCAACTCCTTGAAATCGATTGCCCTATTTTTGACCAATGGCAGGATGTAGGAATATATCACTTAACTGTTATTGGACATTCTTATTCAACAGACACATACACAACCTTAATAAATACTATCTGGCATAGAGATGCGTATAGCACCCCAGACATTTCTTCATTTTACAGAACATTGAGTGTTACTTCTGGAAATGAATATTTCATTTATTTAACTGCAAGCTAAACTGACTTTTAGAAAAAAAAGGAGACATTTATTTTTAGCAAGACAGAAGAATGCAAAATGACTTGACATCTATATGCGTTCTATCTAATCAGTTATTACACCTATTCGTTAACTATAAGTGACAAATTAGTAGCAAGACTGGTAGATACCATTGCAACTGATGAAAATATTTTTGAATGTAGTCAAACAGCCGAGATGGAGTTCCTGCAACAATACATTCACTGTTTACCAGTTTTTCTGCTTAAATATCTGATCACTACCGTTTTTTATTAATATGACATTTTGATAATTAGACTCTTAAAAGGCTACGCCCTTTCATTTGCAGAAAATGGATTTCAATTCTATTGTAACATAGTCACAGAATGTAGGAAGTAGCTCTTGGAAAATGAGTTTAAGGTGACTCACGGATACGGCCACTCTTTTAAATTAACATTTTCTTGTCAATTCATGCCGCAACCCAGATGCGAATACAATATTTTTACAGTTATGCGAGGTATTAAGTTTCTGCTCTTTTTTGTGGTTTTACAATTGTTGGTGATTATCGGTCAGTCGCAACCTTGTACAACATTGGGACAGAATCCATTTTCAGCCTTTCCCGTTTGTGGTACAACCAATTTTGTACAAACTACTGTTCCGGAATGTACTTCTGGAATTATACCTACCTCTTGTGCCAATGGGGGTATCCCATATACTGACAGAAATCCTTACTGGTATAAATTCACCTGTTATACCACAGGCACTTTAGCCCTTTTGATAACACCTCAAAACCTCAGAGATGATTACGACTGGCAATTGTTTGATATAACCGGGCACGATCCTTCAGAGGTTTATACGAATAGTTCACTGATCGTATCTTATAACTGGTCGGGAGATCCTGGCATAACCGGAACATCTTCAACTGCCAATAACCTGAAAGAATGTGGAGGATCAGGTATTCCGATTTTCAGTAAAATGCCAACGATTACTGCAGGTCATGAATATTTACTGATGATCAGTCATTTTGACGGCAGCAGTCAGAGCGGATATTCACTTTCCTTTCCTGTGGGAGGAGCCAATGGCGGAACAGCCAGTATTGTGAACCCGGTAACGCCAGCAATTAAAAGCGCTTACGCCATTTGCGATGGTCTTCAGGTGATGGTTAAATTAAGCAGCCGGATAAATTGCAAATCTATCGCCGCCGACGGGTCGGATTTTATCATAAGCGGCCCTGTCTCGAGAAAGATTATTGCAGCAGCAGGTAATGGTTGCATATCAGGTTTTGATTCAGATTCTATTTTGGTAACGCTCGACAATCCTTTATCACCCGGCACTTATACCATCACTTCAAAAGTGGGAACCGATGGTAACACTTTAGCCGATAACTGTAGTAATGCATTACCTGTTGGCGAAACTGCAAGCCTTCGTTTTGTGGCATTTATACCCACACCCATGGATAGTATCAGTCCGGTGGTCTGCATCAAAGACACACTGCAACTGGTATTCAGCAAACCTATGGCCTGTAATTCCATTGCAGCAGATGGTAGTGATTTCAGTATCACCGGTCCGGTAGCAGTTACGGTAAAAAGTGCTTCGGGCATCTGCAGCAACGGGGTAAGTACTTTTATCAGGATCATTTTAACGGCACCCATCCGTGTGAACGGCACATTCACCATCCGTTTAAAAAATGGAACAGATGGCAATCCATTGATAGATGAATGCGGACTAACCACACCAGCAGGTTCTACCCTTTCGTTTACTACTAAAAATATTACCACAGCTGATTTCACAGGCACTGTCAGTACCGGTTGCAAATCGGATACGCTTAGGCTTTCGCATAATGGTTATGGTGGCACCACATCATGGCAATGGCATTTGGATAGTGTACCATTGAGTACTTTGCAGAATCCTGTTTTGATCTCCAAAGCATTTGGTCCGCATAACCTGCAGTTATCCGTAAATAATGGTTTTTGTTCCGATACCGCAAGAGCCAATTTCATATTTGAGGATCATACGGTCAAGGCGGCCTTTGCAGTGGCAGATACACTTTGTCCCACAGATACCCTGCATTTCGCAGACCTGAGTTCGGCCAATACGATCCGCTGGAACTGGATCTTTGGCAATGGTGTTACAAGTAATCAACAGGTACCCGGTGCACAATCGTATCCGTTAACCGGGCGGCGAACCAATTATACCACCAAACTGATTGCCACCAACCAATACAATTGTTCCGATACCGCTTACAAGATCATTACCGTACTGGCCAGTTGTTATATCGCCGTACCCTCCGCTTTTACACCCAATGGCGATGGATTGAATGATTATCTCTACCCGCTGAATGCATTCAAGGCAGATAATCTTGTTTTCAGAATCTATAACCGGTACGGACAAATCATCTTCGAAACCAAAGACTGGACCCGCAAATGGGATGGCCGCGTAAAAAGTCAACTGCAACCCAGCGGCACGTATGTATGGACACTCGATTATACAGAACGAGATGGTGGGAAACGCGTAGCCTTGAAAGGAACAACCGTACTGATCAGGTAATTAAAAATTAGCAATTAGTAATTAGTAATTGAATACCATAGTGCTGGCATCTACACTTATATTAACTGTGCGAAACTATACGCTGTTTCACAAGCGCATACTTATGAAACGAATACACACAATTGCAACCACAACTACTGTAATTACTAATTTTTAATTTCTAATTTCTAATTGCCCTCCCCCAAATCATCTCCCGTAAACCCAAACGGCAATAACAAGCCGGACTGCGGGATGACCCAGATCTTTCCTTCTTTGCCGCCCAGTATCAAACGGATGGGGTGTTTGAAACGGGTTTCATATTCTACCAGTGTTTGCCTGCAGATACCACAGGGCGAAATAGGACGGTTACTGACAACCGACTCACCCTGGTAACTGATGGCAATCGTATGAATGGGGATGCCGGGATATAAGGAAGAAGCGGCCGATAATAAAACACGTTCTGCACAAAGTCCAACGGGATAACTCGCATTCTCCTGGTTACTGCCGGCCACTTTTTTACCGTTGGCCAGCAGGGCCATGGCACCTACCTGAAAATGCGAGTAGGGTGCATAAGCCATAGTGGTAGCAGCCTGCGCATCGTGGAGTAGTTCCGCATCGGCTGCAGACAGGTCGTTGATGGAATGGTATACTTCAAAATCGAAACTGTATTTTTCCGGGTTCATAACTGACTTATTTAGACAAAAAAGCCCTCATCGCTATTCGCCATGAGGACCCTTCCATGTTTAAAGATAGTTATTTTATACCATTGAACAACCGCTTCCAGCGGGGGCCTTTGTCCCAGCTGAACCAGATCAGGGAAGCTTTACCTACTACATGTGTTTCGGGAACAAAACCCCAGAAACGGCTATCCTGGCTGCGATGACGGTTATCTCCCATCATCCAGTAATAATCGTATTTGATGGTGTATGTATTCGTCTCTTTTCCGTTGATGATGTATTTGCCGTTGGCTTCCTCAAATGTATTCTGCTCGTAGTTACCGATCAGGCGTTTGTAGAGAGCAATATTCTGCGGAGTCAAAGTGATCACATCTCCTTTTTTGGGGATAGTGAGCGGACCATAATTATCAACGGTCCAGGGGAAATTGGCTTCATCATTCGGGAAAGTGGTTCCTATCTGGTTATCAGAAAAAGGAGCTACGGCTTTTACATTCGGCTGCTTTTTCACTTTCTGCACCTGTTCGGGGGTGAGGTTAAAGATCAGCGTACCGGGTTTGTCAATGGGGCGCACCTGATCGCCGGGATTATCAATATCAATGCCGAGCTCTTCTCGCAAAAAGTCTTCTGAAAAATTAGTACCATTGGTTTCCACCAGGTAATCGCTCTGTGATGCCGGTGGTAAAAAAGCAGGTTGATTATTCACAAACAGGGTTCCGTTCTTCACCTGGATGATATCCCCCGCTACACCCACACAACGTTTGATATAGTTATCGGTCTTATCCATAGGATGCACCAGCAATGGGAGACCGGATTGTGCAAAAGCTTCCCGATCGCCGCGGTACTGGAAGCGGAGCACATCGTAATAGGGATTGGCACTGCCATAATCGGGCAGGTTAATAATGGTGTCTCCCGCAGGAAAATTAAATACCACCACATCATTTCTTTTCACTTCCGTAAAAGCAGGCAGGCGTTTGTAAGGCAACTGCACTTCTTTGATATAGGATGGAATGGTTTTGGAGAAAGGCATGATATTGTGCACAAACGGGAACGACAAAGGTGTT
>SCVK01000160.1 GCA_004297075.1 Chitinophagaceae bacterium | reverse complement strand
TATATATACGATACCACTTACATATCGTTGACGATTTTTTTATAACTGGTTACGATGCCTTTGATGAGGGAAGAACTAAAGCCCTGGTGTTCCATCTCGTTCAAACCGGCAATGGTACAGCCTTTGGGAGTGGTAACTTTATCAATCTCCTGTTCCGGATGTGTATTACGCTGCAGTAATAATTCGGCTGCCCCTTTTACGGTTTGCGCGGCTATCAACGAAGCAGTAGCGGCACTGAACCCGATCTCGATCCCGCCCTGGATATTGGCGCGGATATAGCGCATGGCATAGGCAGTACCGCAGGCGCCGAGCACCGTAGCCGCATCCATCAGTTTCTCCTCTATAAAAACAGATTTACCCAGCTGCTCAAAAAAATCAGCCACATATGAAAGCTGGTCCTGGTTGGCACCATGTGCACAGATACAGGTCATACTTTCCTGAATGGCAATCGCTGTGTTGGGCATGGCTCGGAACAAAGCAAAATCGTTCCCCACGATTTCCTGCAGGTCTTTGATCCAGACACCGGTTACCACACTGATCAATGAATGTTTTTTTACATCCAGAAAAGGCTGGATCTGGGTGAGTACTTCTTTTACCTGAAAAGGTTTTACGGCCAGCACAATCCAGTCGGCATATTTTACCGCTTCGGTATTATCGTTGCTCACCATCACCCCCCTTTCCTCCAGCGATTTCAATGCGCCGATATTCCGTCTGGTAACGATCAGGTGGTTGGGTAAAATAAATCCACTGTTGATCAGCCCCTCGGCCATGGCGGCTCCCAGGTTACCACCTCCGATTATGGCTATTTTCTTACTCATAACGATTGCTTTGTGTGAAGATAAGCAATAACGGATAGACGGGAAGAGTCAGTCTACAAAACTGGTAGATAACAGAAAGCAATTATAGATATTGTCCTGTACGCAGGTAACCGCGTACATAATCATTTACACCAGCTTCCAGCGAGTAAAAGGGTTTGTTGTATCCGGCGTCCTGCAGTTTTTTCATATTGGCTTCTGTGAAATACTGGTATTTATCGCGGATATCTTCGGGCATATCAATGAAAACAATATTCGGGGCCATATCCAGTCCGGCAAAAGTGGCTTTTACCAGATCATTGAAAGATCGGGCTGTTCCGGTACCCAGGTTATACAAACCATTTTTGGCAACCGTCCATTGCTGATGGTGAATAGAATGCATGATCCATCCGATCACACTTACGACATCTTTTACATAAATAAAATCGCGCAGCTGTTCGCCATCTGCAAAACCTTCTTTGTGGCTTTTGAACAGTTTTACCACCCCATCTTTTTTGATCTGGTTGAAAGAATGCCAGATCACGCTCGCCATTCTTTCTTTATGGTATTCATTGGGACCGTACACATTAAAGAATTTCAGACCTGCCCAGTAAGGGGGTGTTTCCGTTTGCTGTAAAGCCCATTTATCAAATTCATTCTTGCTAATACCATAAGGATTCAGCGGATGCAATTTTTCTACTACCGCATGATCATCATTATAACCCAGTTCGCCGGCACCATAGGTTGCGGCAGAAGAGGCATAGATCAGTGGAACATGATTAGCGGCACAGTACTGCCAGATATCTTTTGAATACTGTACATTCAGTTCTTCATGAATGGCGTAGTTAAATTCGGTGGTATCTGTTCTGGCCCCCAGGTGGATGACCATGTTTATTTTGGGTTGATGTGCAGCTAACCAATCAAACAGGTTATACCGCTCAACGATCTCTGCATACTTTTTAGATTCCCAGTTCTTTCTTTTCTCTTCGATCCCGAAATCATCTACCAGGATCAGGTTATCCATTCCATGCCCATTCAGAAACTGCACCATACAGGAACCGATAAAACCCGCTGCCCCTGTAACAATAATGTACCCAGCATCAGCTTTTCCGGTATGTGATTGTTGTTCCGTCATGAAAAAAGTTAGTCTATATAATCAGTAAAAGAAATATCGGTCATTTCTATATCACGGAGCCTTCTGCTCTATGTTCTTTGTTTTATGTTCTTCTGTTCCTTGCTCCTCCATTCGTCTGTTCGATATTCCCTGTTCGATATTCGATATTTCCTACTCTCCTTCTATCGCGAGCAGATTCTCAATCGCCGTATCATATTTCTCTTTCCACGCACCAACAGTACCCCAGTTCTCACCGTTCACTTCAATATTGCCCGAAGTAACCGTTCCCAGTTGCGTAATGGCCACGCCTGCAGCCTGGGCTTTCTGTATGATGGCTGCTGCCTGCTGTGCTGAACAGGATACCACTACCCTGCCTTGTGCTTCGCCAAACCAGTAAGCATCTTTACGCAGTTCTGTTTGGGCCGCTACCTTGAATCCAAGGTTTTGATTAAAGCCGCTTTCCAGCAAAGTGATCGCCAATCCACCCTCACTGATATCGTGTGCGCTATTGATCAGTTTTTCTTTGATGCTATCTGCCACCAACTGCTGCACGGCCAGTTCTTCCTCCAGGTTAAAATAAGGAGCCGGGGAGTATTCCGTCTTCTTTAATTTATGCAGGTATTCAGAAGAGCCGATATCATTTTGCGGTTTGCCGATGAGCAGGATCTGATCCCCTTCCTTTTTGAAATCCATCGTCATGCGGTTCGAGAAATCATCCAGGATACCCACCATGCCAATGGTTGGGGTAGGATACACAGGACCATCCGGATTCTGGTTATAGAAACTCACATTACCACCCGTAACCGGTGTTTTGAATTTCCGGCAGGCATCGCCCATACCGGTTACTGCTTTCACAAACTGGTAATACACTTCGGGATCGTAGGGATTACCAAAGTTGAGACAGTTGGTAACACCGATAGGTTCACCGCCGCTGCAAACAATATTACGAGCCGCTTCTGCCACAGCGATCATACCACCCACATAAGGATCGGCAAATACGTATTTGCTGTTACAGTCTACGGTAATAGCCAGAGCCTTACCGGTACCTTTTGCCAGCACGATTGATGCATCGCTGGGTGCATTGGTAGAGGCATTGGCAGCACCCACCATACTATCATATTGTGTATATACCCAACGCTTGGAAGCGATATTGGGAATCTGTACCAATTGCTCCGCCACCGGTTTCAGTTCGGTTACATCGGCAATCGTATTACTGTCAAATGCTTTGATCTTCGCAAAGTAGGCCGGCTCTTTGTATTCGCGGGTATACTGAGGGGCACCGCCACCCAACACGAGTTCGTACGCTGGAATTTCAGCTTCCAGTTGGCCATGCATATAAAACTTCAGCAGGCCATCATCGGTTACCTGCCCGATCTCGCTGCAGCTCAGGTCCCATTTCTCAAATACCTTTAATACAGCTGCTTCCTTACCTCTTTCCACTACTACCAGCATCCGCTCCTGGCTTTCGCTCAGCAGCAGTTCCCAGGCTTTCATGTTTTTCTGACGGGTAGGTACCTTATCCAGGTCAATGCGCATACCCACACCACCTTTGGCACTCATTTCGGCGGTAGAACAGATTATGCCGGCGGCACCCATATCCTGCATACCGATCACAGCGCCGGTTTCGATCACTTCCAGACAGGCTTCGAGCAATTTTTTTTCCTGGAAAGGATCACCTACCTGTACGGCCGGCAATTCTTCCACACTGTCTGATGTAATATTGGCCGAAGCAAAAGAAGCCCCGCCAATACCATCTTTACCCGTGGCACTACCCACAAAGAATACCGGGTTGCCGGTTCCTGCGGCGGTAGCACTCACCATTTTATTGGCCTGCATAATACCTACACTCATCGCGTTCACCAATGGGTTGGTATGATAACAGTCTTCGAAATAGACTTCTCCACCCACTGTGGGTACACCAAAACAGTTACCGTAATGACCGATACCGTGCACCACACCACTTAACAGGCGTTGTGTTTTTTTATCTTTCAGATTACCAAAACGCAGGCTGTTCAGCGATGCGATGGGGCGGGCGCCCATGGTAAAGATGTCACGCTGTATACCACCCACCCCGGTAGCCGCACCCTGAAAGGGTTCGATGGCACTGGGGTGATTATGACTTTCAATTTTAAATACCACACCAAAGCCATTACCCATATCCATTAAACCGGCATTCTCTTCACCGGCGGCTACCAGCATACGGCCACCATCGCGGGGAAGGGTCTTTAACCATTTAATGGAGTTCTTGTAACTACAGTGTTCGCTCCACATACCACTAAAGGCACACAACTCGGTAAAGTTGGGGGTGCGACCTAATTTCTGTTTGATGAGTTCAAATTCTTCGGCTGTCAGGCGAAGTTGTTCGGCTGTTTGGGCGGTAATTTCCATGATGCCGCGAAGGTAAGAAAGTAGCTGTAAGAGGCAAGATGAAGTTTTGCAGTATCAGCCGGCCGTGTGGAAAATTGTGTTCCTGCACGACCGGCCGCACCTTATCCCTGCGACTTTACCAGTCTGCCGCTGCCCGATACCCTTTTCGTAATAGCGGAAGCCGCTCCCTGGTAACTGATATTACCGCTGCCGCTGATACTGGCATCGATCCGGTTGTTGGCATTGATCTTGATATTACCACTGCCACTTACATGAGCAGCAGCATTTTCGGTGATCAGGCTGCTGCAATCAGCATTACCACTGCCGCTGATACGGATATTGACGGCGTTAGCCGAACCGCTGAGACTGATGTTGCCGCTGCCGGAAATGGCCAGTTCGGCTGTTTTGATCTTGTGAATACCCATCCGGATCTTGCCGGAACCGGATAGTTTGAATTCGGTGGTTCCTTCATTACTGAATTTACCATCGCCCAAAATATCACCACTACCGGATAACGATACCCCGGTTAAACGGGTAAGTGATACATATATAGTGATCTTATTTTTAGAACGCAGGTTATAGGATTTACGGGCGCGGATCACCAGTTTGCCATCATCTACTTTGGTTTCGATGTATTCGAGCAGGTTTTCATCTCCCTCTACCTGAATGGAACCGCTCTCGCCATACGCGACCATTACGTCCCAGGAACCCGAAGAAGAAATGGCTGTAAAATTTCCAACCTGGCGGTTTTCTTTTTGTACACGGCCATTGCCCTCTACTTTCTCCCAGAGACCCCATTGTGCCATTACCGGCAAGCTTGCCAGAACGGCCAGCAGCATCATTAGTTTTTTCATGTGATTGGTTTAAGTTCTGATGAAACGATAAAGCAGTAGAAAAGTTACAGGCATTTCGAATCATTTTACATTGGTCATATTAAAACAAAAACAAATTAATATTTATTCTATGTTTTTATTTTTCCACATTTTATCTGTTTTTAAGAAGATTCGAAACCTGAAAATTGACTTTGTGAAGGAAATACGCGTATTTTTGGTCAGTCAAAAAAAATTAAACCTATGTCTTTACGTTTTTCAGCTATCGAAAACATCTCTAAAGAAAGTGGAGATGCTCCGGCTCCAGCAAGTACAAAGATCACGGCTATTTTTAATGAGAACGTGTTCACGTTAAAAACCGCGCGTGAGTTTCTGACAGATGAAGCTTATAAAAGTTTGGTAACCAGTATCCGTGGTGGTAAGAAAATCGACCGCGCCGTTGCTAACCAGATCGCCAACGGTCTTCGTGCCTGGGCTGAGAGCAAAGGGGTTACCCATTATACACACTGGTTCCAGCCATTAACCGGTACCACTGCTGAAAAACACGACTCTTTCTTTACCCTGAAAAGTGACGGCACTGCGATCGAAGAATTTGATGGCGCGGCCCTGATTCAACAGGAGCCTGATGCATCTTCCTTCCCAAGTGGTGGTATCCGCGCCACTTTCGAAGCCCGTGGTTATACCGCGTGGGACCCTTCTTCTCCTGCTTTTATCATCGAGATCGGACATGGTAAAACACTATGTATCCCTACCATCTTTGTTTCTTATACCGGTGAATCACTCGACTATAAAGCGCCTTTGCTGAAGGCACTCGAATCCCTGAACAAAGCAGCGGTAGATGTTTGTAACTATTTCGACAAGAATGTTACCAAAGTAACCGCTACCCTGGGTTGGGAGCAGGAATATTTTGTGATTGATGAATCACTGGCCATGGCCCGTCCGGACCTGGTTCAGTGCGGACGTACCGTTTTTGGTGCTTCTCCTGCCAAAGGGCAGCAACTGGAAGACCATTATTTTGGCTCTATTCCTGAAAGAGTATATGCTTTCATGCGCGATTACGAGCAGGAAGCCTATAAACTCGGTATCCCGTTACGTACCCGCCACAATGAAGTGGCCCCTGCACAGTTTGAGTGCGCCCCTATTTTTGAAGAAGTAAATATTGCCGTTGACCACAATACCCTGTTAATGGATGTGATGAGCCGTGTGGCCAAACGCCATAAACTGGTGGTATTACTGCACGAGAAACCTTTTGCAGGCATCAACGGTAGCGGTAAACACAATAACTGGAGCATGGCCACCGATACCGGTGTAAACCTGCTGGCTCCGGGCAAAACGCCCAAGACCAACCTGATGTTCCTCACTTTTTTTGTGAACACCATCAAAGCGGTACATGATTATGCAGATATCCTGCGTGCGGCCATCGCTTCTGCCCCCAACGATCACAGGCTGGGTGCCAATGAAGCGCCACCTGCCATCATCTCTGTATTCGTGGGTCAATACCTCGCCAAAGTACTGGCCGATGTGGAAGCCCGTGTGAACACCAAGTTCGACGAGCAGGACGAAGCCATCCTGAAACTGGACCTGCACCGCAGTATTCCGGAACTGATGCTGGACAATACCGACCGTAACCGTACTTCTCCCTTCGCCTTTACTGGCAATAAATTCGAGTTCCGTGCGGTAGGTTCTTCTGCCAACTGCGGTATCTCTATGACCGTTTTGAATACCATCGTGGCTGATACTCTCCGCAAATTCAAATCGGAAGTAGATGGTCTGATCGAGAAGGGAGACAAGAAAGAAATTGCGATCATGCACGTGATCCAGAAATATATTGTAGACAGTAAAAAAGTATTGTTTGAAGGAGATGGTTACAGCGACGAATGGCACCACGAAGCTGAGCGCCGCGGTTTACCTAACCTGAAAACCACTCCGGTAGCTTTGGATGCTTTACTGACTGACAAAGCCAAACACCTGTTCGCCAGCACCGGCGTTTACAATCATACAGAACTGGAAGCGAGGCACGAGATAGAACTGGAGAAATACATTAAAAAAGTACAGATAGAAGCCCGTATCATGGGTGATCTGGCTACCAACCATATCCTGCCTGCAGCTATTAAATACCAGAACGAACTGCTGGAGAACGTGAACGGCTTAAAAACAGCCGGTTTACCTGAAACGGCTTATGCCAGTCAGCTGGAAATCCTGAAAACGGTGAGTAACCATATCCAGGTAATTCATACCAAAGTACATGAGATGGTAGAAGCCCGGAAGATCGTGAACAATATTGAAAACAGCCGCACCAAAGCCATCGCTTATGAAAGCCAGGTAAAAGCTGCTTTCTTTGATGAGATCCGCTACCATGTAGACAAACTGGAGCAACTGGTTGACGATGATATCTGGACCTTACCTAAGTACCGCGAGATGTTGTTTTTACGCTAATACTTTTTGACTTGAGCCCAATACAGCCCTGTTCTCCTGCAGAACGGGGCTTTTTGTTGGCACCTTAAAGAAAAATTAAGACCGCTTTGCTGCCGACCAGCGGCTACCATCCACCGAAAACATTGGGAACGGCATGATTTTTTGGATAGTTTTCCTATACTAAATCCTAAAACAGTACCAGTATGAAAAAAGTAATTGTATGTGTAGCCATTGTGCTTGGTTGCTCAATGACGGCCGTAATGGCCCAGGGGGGCGGTGGTCAGCAAATGACACCAGAGGAAAGAATTGCCATGATGAAGGAAAGACTGAAACCATTGGGTTTATCTGATGTGCAGGCAGACTCGGCCGTAGCTGTTATGACCGACCGTTCCTACATGGCCGGCATGAATTTCAGGGAAATGGCCGCTGAAGAAAGACAGGCTAAAATGAAAGAGATTGCCGATGCAAGAGAGAAAAGATTGGTGAAAGCAGGTTTATCTGCTGAACTGGCCAAGAAAGTGATCGAAACCATGTCTATGCGCCCGGGTGGTGGCAGAGGCGGTGGAGGGAAGTAATTAATTCCCCATAAAAAAACTCATCATTAATGGATGAGTTTTTTTATGCCCGTTAATGATTAAGATATGCAAAAAATATTTAATTTTATTAGGTTCCTCCCGATAATCTAAAAACGTATATCATGCGAAAAATTGTAACACTTATGGTAGTGCTTGCCATAGCATTACCTGCATTGAGTCAGGCTCAGTTAGAGGGAACTATTACCACAAGCAGTCCGGAATCTTTTTTAACGTATCTGCGCGATCGCCAGAAACCGGCATTGATCTCAAAGTTGAAACTAACGGACGAACAGGCAGAAAAAGTGATCGAAGTTCAGGTTTGGGTAGCACCCTATCTGCGTAAGATTACTTTTGACATGCCGGAAGAACAAAAGAAATCCACTACTGTATTTTTGGATGAGGAAAAAAAGAAAAAATACAAAGCCATCCCGCTCTCCGATGAAAAGGTGGAGGAAGTGATTCAATTTTATGCAAACATGTTAAAAAATAAAAGCTGGCCGGATGGAGAAACATCTCTGTTGAAACAGTAAAATCTGCACTATGAAAAGAATCTTATTAACGGTATGGATACTGGGTGTCACCACCGCGTCGCTAACAGCACAGGAAGTTACTATCAAACGCACATCCGAAGAAATGAGAGAGCTGTTTGGTTATTGTGATAAGCCGGCACTCATCAGGGAATTAAAGATAACTGCAGAGATAGCGGATAAGATCGGGGACATTGATCATTGGGCCAGGCAACAGCAGGCCAGTATTGATGCCAACACCAACGAAGTGTATGCTACAACTGGCGAACTGATGCAGGAGGTAAGCAAACGGTACAAAGCATTGGGGCTGGCAGCTGATCAGGTAAAATCCCTAAGTGAGGCAAAACGCATTTTTGAGATCAGTACCCGCGTTTGCCCGGTTACCGAATTACACCCGAATCACCTTTTCGACACCCTTATCGCTGCCAGGGCTTTACAACTGTATAAAACAAAATACCGCAAACAAGTGATCGACAAACTGGGCGTAAATGGACGCCAGGCAGATATGCTGCTGGAAATAGAAGTATGGAAACAAAAAGAAGCGGTTAGTATTGCAGCCATACCTGAAGCAGATTTTAACCGCATCCGCAAAACGGTGGCCATGTATGCAGAGCGTCAGCGGAGATGGAAAGTGGTGGGCATTGGCGAAGAACAGTTTGAAACAATGGCTCAGTTCTTTGACCAGAACACGCTATAAATAATGCGTTCCAAAATAAAAAAGCCCCATTTTTCAATGGGGCTTTTTGTTATTTCATCTTGAATGATTCGAGAAACTTGGTGGTAAAATTTCCTTTCCTGAAATCCTCATTCTGCATCAGTTGCAGGTGGAAGGGAATGGTGGTCTTCACCCCTTCGATCACATATTCGCTCAGTGCCCGATACATGGTGTCGATGGCTTCTTCGCGGGTTTGTGCCACGGTGATCAGTTTACCGATCATGGAATCGTAATAAGGAGGGATCACATAGCCTGCATACACATGGCTGTCTACCCGAACGCCATGTCCGCCGGGTGTATGTAACACTGTGATCTTACCCGGCGAAGGACGGAAATCATTATACGGATCTTCCGCATTGATCCGGCATTCGATGGCATGCATCTGTGGTTCGTAATTGCGGCCGGAGATCTTCTCGCCCATGGCAATTTTGATCTGTTCTTTGATCAGGTCAAAACTCACCACTTCTTCCGTAACACAGTGTTCTACCTGGATACGGGTATTCATTTCCATGAAATAGAAATTGCGGTGTTTATCTACCAGGAACTCGATGGTTCCCACACTTTCATAGTTGATGGCTTTGGCCGCTTTAATGGCCGCTTCTCCCATTTTCTGACGAAGTTCGGGTGTCATAAAAGGAGAAGGTGATTCCTCTACCAGTTTCTGGTGACGGCGCTGGATAGAACAGTCGCGCTCGCTCAGGTGACAAACATTGCCATACTGATCGCCGGCTACCTGGATCTCGATGTGGCGGGGTTCTTCCACAAATTTCTCCATATAGATACCATCGTTCTTGAACGAGGCGGCAGCTTCCTGTTTGGCGGTGCTGTAAGCTTTTTCAATTTCTTCCTCATTCCATACCACCCGCATTCCCTTACCACCACCACCGGCGGTTGCTTTGAGGATCACGGGATAGCCCACCTCTTTGGCAAGGGATTTGGCCTGATCTACACTCTCCAACAAACCTTCGCCACCCGGAACCACCGGTACACCGGCACGGATCATAGTGTCTTTGGCCGTGATCTTATCCCCCATCTTATTGATCATCTCCGGCGTAGGCCCGATGAATTTGATCCCATGATCGGCACAGATCTGGGAGAACTTGGCATTCTCGGCCAGGAACCCGTAACCGGGATGAACCGCATCTGCATTGGTGATCTCTGCAGCTGCCATGATATGCGGGATATTGAGGTAAGAATCTGCACTGGCAGGTTTACCGATACAAACAGCTTCATCAGCAAATTTTACGTGGAGACTGTCTTTATCAGCCGTAGAATACACCGCCACGGTTTTGATACCCATTTCACGACAGGTTCTGATCACACGCAGTGCAATTTCTCCCCTGTTGGCTATTAATATCTTTTTGAACATCCTGAAAATTTGAGAATTTGAAAATTTGCAAATCTGAAAATACAAGGGCTTACCTGAAGAATCTGAAAGTTGAACAAAATCCTCATTTTCATCCCGGCTAAGCCGGAACAAATTGCCCATTTTCAAATTACCTACGCAGGTTCTACGAGGAACAGCGGTTGATCGTACTCAACAGGACTGGCATCTTCTACCAATACTTTTACGATGGTTCCCTTGATCTCGGATTCAATTTCATTGAACAGTTTCATGGCTTCGATGATACAAACCACTTTACCCGGTGCGACCTCGCTACCTACTTCGGCCAGGATGGGTTTATCAGGAGCCGCGCGGCGGTAGAAAGTTCCGATCATCGGGCTTTTGATAGTGATGAGGTTATCTGCTTTGGGAGCAGCGGGAGCCGGAGCAACCGGTGCGGCCGGTGCAGCAGCCGGGGCCGCGGGCTGAGGGGCAGCTGTAAATACCTGATGTTGCGGGGCAGCCGCTACCGTTACTACCTGTTCTTCCTTTTGTTTGATGGTTACCTTACCATCTTTATCTTCTATGCTAATCTCACCAATATTACTTTTATTGATGATTTTGATCAGTTCGTGAATTTGCTTTAAGTCCATAAATGGCAAG
>SCVK01000159.1 GCA_004297075.1 Chitinophagaceae bacterium | reverse complement strand
AACCAACAGATCCAAAGAGGTAAGCCGCAAACCCATGAGTTTGATGGAGCGGTTGTACCTGCCCGCTATTTTTAAAGGGATGGCGATCACTTTCAGCCATATATTTAAAAAGCAGCCAACCATACGTTATCCGGAGCAAAAACGTCCGTTCAGTCCGGTTTTCCGTGGACTGCATGTGCTGAACCGTGATGAGGAAGGTCGCGAAAGATGTACGGCCTGTGGTTTGTGTGCCGTGGCCTGTCCGGCAGAAGCCATTACCATGGAAGGGGCAGAACGTTTGCCCGGAGAAGAGAATAAATACCGCGAAGAAAAATATGCAGCCCGTTACGAGATCAATATGCTGCGTTGTATTTTCTGTGGTTTGTGCGAAGAAGCCTGTCCGAAAGATGCGATCTACCTGAGCGAAACTTTTGCGCCGGCCAATTTTACACGCAAAGGATTTATCTACGGCAAAAACGACCTGCTGATCCCGGATCCGAAAACAGATCCGGTTGGATATGAAAAAGCGAGAGGTAAAAACGAACCAACAACGGCGGGAGCAGCTTCGTCGAACTAGTGATTAATAATGAATAGTTAGAGATGGAAAATTCATCAATAATTATTAATTGTTAATTTTTAATTGTTAATTAAACTTATGAGTACGACCGAAATATTATTCTTTTTTCTCAGCGCGCTTGCCGTATTCAGTGCCATTATGGTGCTGGTGAGCAAGAACCCGGTACATAGTGTGCTGTGGCTGATTGCTGTGTTTTTTGCCATCTCAGGCCATTATGTATTAATGAATGCGCAGTTCCTGGCTATTGTGAACCTGATCGTGTATGCGGGAGCCATTATGGTACTGTTCCTGTTTGTGATCATGCTGATGAACCTGAATGCAGAAACAGAGCCGCAGAAACATATCTGGATGAAACTGGCCGGTGTAATATCGGGCGGTTGTTTGTTGCTGATGCTGATCTCGCTGGTACGTCAGGCTATTGAAATGAATGGACGTAAAGTGATGATGGCTGACGGAAATATCGGATTGATCAAGAACCTTGGTAAGGCCCTGTTCACCGATTATGTGGTGCCCTTTGAAATCACCAGTGTGTTGTTCCTGAGTGCCATGGTAGGAGCGGTGGTAATAGGTAAGAAAAATTAGTAAGGCTAACACGCAAGGCATAAGGCCTGACGAAGAAGCTGTACATATAAATTGTAAACATTGTATAACGTCGCAAGCGTTGTACATCAAGCGAAAAAAATGCCGATACAGTATTATATCTATCTCTGTTTAACCTTGTTCAGCATCGGGATCATTGGTGTGCTGACAAGGCGGAATGCCATCATTGTATTTATGTGTGTAGAGCTGATGTTAAATGCCGTGAACCTGCTACTGGTAGCATTTTCAAAAATGCACCATGCAGCGGCAGTTGCGGGTGATGCCAATACAACAGTGGGCATAGAAGGACAGTTATTTGTATTCTTTATCATGGTAGTGGCAGCGGCCGAGGTAAGTGTGGGACTGGCCATTATTGTAATGATGTATCGGAACACGCATTCGGTAGATATTAATTTTTTGAACAGATTGAAAAACTAAAGAACGCAGCATGCAGAACGCAAAACGCAGAACGCAAAACGCCTTCTGTAATAAGCGCTAAGTATGGAACGTTCAGCCTGAGTATATGAGCAAACTTGTTTATTTAGTACCATTGTTTCCCCTGCTGGGTTTCCTGGTTAACGGACTGGGCAGGAAGTCGATGTCAAAATCCCTGATCAGTATTGTAGGCAGCGGATCCATACTGGCATCCTTTGTGGTAAGCCTGCTGATCTTTTTTGATGTGAAAGCCAATGGTGGAAGCGTGGTTACCTTGTTCAATTTCATTAGTGTAGAAAGTTTTACCATTCCCTTTGCTTTTCAGGTAGACCAGCTCTCTGCTTTATTCCTGCTGATCATTACCGGTATCGGTTTTCTGATACATCTGTATTCTTCTGCTTATATGCACGAGGAAGAGCCGCAGCATTTCGGCCGTTATTTTGCGTACCTGAACCTGTTTGTATTCTCTATGTTGCTGCTGGTGCTCGGCGCCAATTATGTGATCATGTTCATTGGTTGGGAAGGGGTAGGTCTTTGCTCTTATTTGCTGATCGGTTTCTGGTTCAAAAACAACAATTACAATTACGCCGCTAAAAAAGCGTTTGTGATGAACCGCATCGGCGATCTGGGATTTTTGCTGGCAGTTTTCTGGATCCTGGTAAAACTGGGTACAGCTTCTTATGGCGATGTGTTTGCCAATGTATCCAAACTCAGCTCCTTTGATATTACAGCGATCACCATGCTCCTATTTGTAGGAGCGATGGGTAAAAGTGCACAGATTCCTTTGTACACATGGTTGCCGGATGCGATGGCGGGTCCTACGCCTGTATCTGCCCTGATCCATGCCGCTACCATGGTTACTGCCGGTATTTACATGATTGCCCGGAGTAATATCTTATACACCATGGCCCCTGCTACCCAAACCGTAGTGGC
>SCVK01000158.1 GCA_004297075.1 Chitinophagaceae bacterium | reverse complement strand
CCCACACCCGAAATGCTCGACTTCCCCTCCTGCGAAGACGGCATCCGCGGTATGGCTTTCATCGATAACGTAGTAGCTTCTGCGCAGAGCGATGTGAAGTGGACAAAATATGTGCTGTAGCAGTGAGTAGTCAGTAGTGAGTGGGTAGGTGCGACTGTCGATTATACTCACTACTGACTACTCACCACTCCCCCCATTCACTCATTCACTCAATCACTCATTCAATCATTAGTATTATGACTACTATCAAAGGTCCCGGCATCTTTCTCGCCCAATTCATGGGTGATGCCGCTCCGTATAATTCATTGGCATCTATTTGTAAATGGGCCGCTTCTCTCGGTTTTACCGGCGTGCAGATCCCTACCTGGGACAGCCGCTGCATAGACCTGCAGAAAGCCGCCGAAAGTAAAACCTATGCCGATGAGATCAAAGGCATCGTAGCAGCGGCCGGTTTACAGATCACAGAACTGTCTACCCACTTACAGGGCCAGCTGGTAGCAGTAAACCCTGCCTATGATGCTTTGTTTGATGGGTTTGCTCCTGAGAACCTGCGCAATAACCCCAAAGCCAGAACAGCATGGGCCGTGCAGCAATTGGAATACGCCGCCAAAGCTTCGCGTAATTTAGGATTGGATGCACATGCTACTTTCAGCGGTGCACTCTTATGGCATACGGTATATCCCTGGCCACAGCGTCCGGCCGGTTTGGTAGAAACCGGTTTTACCGAACTCGGTAAACGCTGGTTGCCCATCCTGAACGCTTTTGAAGATGCAGGTGTGGATCTCTGTTACGAAATACACCCCGGCGAAGATCTGCACGATGGCATCACTTATGAAATGTTCCTCGCCAAAGTAAATAACCACAAAAGGGCCTGCCTCTTATACGACCCCTCCCATTTTGTTTTACAGTGCCTGGATTATCTCACCTATATCGATCATTACCATGAGCGGATCCGCATGTTCCATGTAAAAGATGCGGAATTCAATCCAACGGGTAAACAGGGGGTATATGGCGGGTTCCAGAACTGGGTGGATCGCGCAGGTCGTTTCCGTTCATTGGGAGATGGACAGGTAGACTTCAAATCCATCTTCAGCAAACTATCTGCCTACAACTACAAAGGTTGGGCGGTAATGGAATGGGAATGTGCCATTAAAGATGCAGCTACCGGTGCAGCAGAAGGAGCACCTTTCATCAAAGACCACATCATTAAAGTAACTGAAAAAGCGTTTGATGATTTTGCCGGTACCGGTTCGGATGAAAATTTTAATCGCCGCATTTTAGGAATTGATTAATACCTTCATACCGTGTTTTATACAAACTGAGATCTTTATTTTTTGAACCATAAAAATCAACAGCCTTGAAAAAGTATTTAGTAGCCTTCACGCTGCTGGCATTTACCGCAGCCTGCAGCAGCAACCCCGAGAAAAAAGAAGAAAAACCTGCCGAAGCAGCCGCTGCTGCACCAGCTCCGGCTAACGACATGGCCAGCAACCCTGATTATGAAAAAGGACTGACACTGGTTGCCAAATCAGACTGTCTTACCTGCCATAAAGTAAACGAGAAATTAACCGGCCCTGCGTATAAAGAAGTAGCTGCCAAATATGAAAGCACAGAAGAGAATATTACCATGCTGGCCAATAAGATCATCAAAGGTGGCCAGGGCGTTTGGGGTGCCATCCCAATGACACCACACCCAACTGTAAGCGAAGATGATGCCAAACAGATGGTGAAATATATCCTCTTACTCAAGAAATAAATAGACCATGCAATCATTTTCAGCGATCACGGTTTTAGCGGTATCCTTACTGCTGGCCGGTCCGGTTACAGAAACAACAACCAACCATACCCCTGTTCAGAAAAAAGAAAAAGGCTGGACCCCTTTATTTGATGGAAAAACACTGAATGGCTGGCATACTTACGGTAAAAATACCGTGAGTGCTACCTGGACAGTGGAAGACGGTACGATTTATTACAACCCTTCCAAAAGGGTACCCGGACAAAAAGGTTCCAATGATCTGGTGACCGATAAAGAATATGAGAATTTTCATTTCAAATACGACTGGAAGATTGGCAAAAACGGAAACAGTGGTTTGATTTTCTGGGTGCAGGAAGATTCAGTAAAATACAAACAGACCTATCACACCGGCCCGGAAATGCAGGTACTTGATAATGACGGTCATCCGGACGGGAAGATCAACAAACACCGTGCGGCCAATCTGTACGATCTGATAGCCGGAAAAGAAGGTGTTGTAAAACCTGTAGGTGAATGGAATACCGCTGAGATCATCAGTAACAAAGGCAAACTGGATTTTATCCTGAACGGAGAAACCGTGTTGTCTACCGCTTATGGCGATGATAACTGGAAACAGATGATTGCCGGAAGTAAGTTCAAACAATGGCCCGATTTCGGAACGGTTTTCAAAGGCCGTTTTGCCCTGCAGGACCATGGCAACGATGTTTGGTACCGGAATATCCTGATCAAGAAATTATAAGTCTCGTTGAGCATACCAAAAAAGCCATCTTCATAGGAGATGGCTTTTTTAGTATCGTTATTCCTGCTTTCTCTATCGCTGCAAAGCGGCTTCAAAATCCTATTTTCGCTGTATGATCGAGTTCGATGATATTTATTTCATGCAGCAGGCACTCAAAGAAGCGGTTATTGCCTATGAGGCAGACGAAGTGCCGGTGGGTGCCGTGGTGGTTATCAATAACAAGATCATTGCCCGGGGGCATAACCAGGTTGAGCTGCTGACCGATTCTACCGCTCATGCAGAGATTCTCGCGCTCACATCCGCCTATAACTATCTCGGGGCCAAATACCTGCCCGAAGCCTGTTTATATGTAACCGTAGAGCCCTGCCTGATGTGCTGCGGTGCCTTGTACTGGAGCAAAATAGGGCGGATCGTGTATGGCGCATCGGACGAAAAGAATGGCTTTAAACATATCACCAAAGAAAACTGGCCTTTTCATCCCAAAACCGAACTGGTTAAGGGAGTGATGCAGGACGAATGCGCACAACTGATGCGGTCTTTTTTTAAGGCAAAGAGATGATTTTTTTAATTGTTTCACTAAGCGTGGATAAGAGAAAAAGAGCGAAAGAGAACCCTCTTATCCACTCTTTTTCTCTTTGGCTCTTAGTGAACCCTCCTGCACTTTGTTTCGATTTAAGAAAGAATTCATCTATCCCTACCCTATATCAACCGAACAACAGTAAATTTGTTATTCATCCTGATTATTCATTATCATTTAAAATAGATAGACTATGTCATTTACACTTGCCCCTTTACCTTACGCGCATGATGCGCTGGAACCACATATCGATACCACTACCATGCAGATCCACCATGGTAAACACCACCAGGCCTATGTAGATA
>SCVK01000021.1 GCA_004297075.1 Chitinophagaceae bacterium | reverse complement strand
TCATCAAACTGTGATTCGGTGGCTTTTGCTTCCAGTGCAATACGCATGGTATACCGGCTGCCATCAGGGTTGATGAGGGGCCATTCACGGAAATGAATGTCGCCGATCTTCGTAGGACTATCCATAAAATACTGGAGTCCCGGAGCGGTGAAGGTATAAGGGTCTGCAGTAGTAACCAGTTGGGTGGCAACTATCCCGCGGTTTTCTTTCGGCAGCACAAAACGGATACTGATGGGTGCTTTTTCCAATCCCTGCATCCACATAAACACGGCGGGCATGTTCAGGTGTATACTTTCGGGGTCAATGCCCGCATAAGTACCATCGGCATAATTGCCATATAAGGTATAGGAGAGGGTAACTGTTCCCTTGTGCGTGGGCACTTCATATATATCGCCATCTGCTCTTACTACGGAGAGCGTTTTGCCGTCCGCATCAGTAGCTTTTACATCATACACATTCTTGCCAAATTCATGGGTGGCATAACGGCCTGGTGAAGAGCGGCTCATCCGGAATTGGGCTGGCGTTGATGGGATTCCCGAAACCGTCAGGTCAATCTGTGCCTCATGGTGCACCGCATTGGGGAAGGATACCAGATACGAAACTTTCTGGGCACTGAGGGTAATAACCCAAATAAGCAGTACCGCGGATAAAAAGAGTTTTTTCATGATGAATGGAGAATTTAACAAGTCAAATGCCGGTAGCTAAGATAAGTGCTGCGAATGGGTTTACAGCCGAATGTTGCGTTTCTTACATGAACGGAAGAAGAAATGGGTTACTGACTGTGAAGGGTTTATACACAGTAAAATCCTCCATTGGCGCTTATTTAACAGTTCAGAACGATAATTATTAGGACTGGATGGGTTTTAGTATTACCTTTGCGGCCATTAATTATTTACAATTTTACAAATGGACACACAAATCACAGGAACTGTAAAGTTCTTTAACGAAGAAAAAGGTTTTGGATTTATTAAGCATGATAACTCCAGTAAAGAAACTTTTGTACATGCCAATGGCTTGATCGATCAGATCGAAGCAAACGACAAAGTCGTTTTTGATGTACAGGAAGGACGTAAAGGCTTAAATGCCGTTAACGTGAAACGTTTAAGCTAATCACTGAACTTTCTTAACCTACTATAGGCCACTCTGCTCAGCGAAGTGGCCTTTTTCTTTGGGAGAAGTCTCCTCACCTCAAAATACCCCCCTCACTACTCCCGATTCCCTTCATATCGTTATCTTTGCACACTTAAAAAATCAGTATATGTCAGATACCATGCAACAGTTGCAGGAAACCGTTAGTTATATCCGTGGATTGGTGAGTGGAGAAGCTGCTACCGGGATCATCCTGGGTAGTGGATTGGGTAACCTCTCTAATGTAATCGTAACAGAAAAAGAGATTTCGTACAACGATATTCCCCATTTTCCGGTTAGCACCGTAGAAGGGCACAAGGGTCGTTTGATATTTGGAGAACTGGGTGGCAAAAAAGTGTGGGTAATGGCCGGCCGTTTTCATTTTTATGAAGGATATACTGCACAGCAGGTTGCTTTCCCGGTTAGGGTGATGCGTTTACTGGGTGTACAAACCCTGTTATTGTCTAACGCAGCGGGTGGTGTTAACCCCGCTTTCGGTATTGGTGATCTGATGATCATTAACGACCATATCAGCCTCTTTACCGTAAACCCGCTCCTGGGTAAGAATGAAGACAAACTGGGAACCCGTTTCCCCGATATGAGCGAGCCCTACAGCAAAGAACTGATCAAACTGGCGCGGGAGATCGCCGTTAAACACAATATTTCTCTACAACAGGGGGTATACACAGGTGTAACCGGACCTACTTTTGAAACCCGGGCTGAATATAAACTGATCCATATCCTGGGTGGCGATGCCGTGGGCATGAGCACGGTGCAGGAAACCATTGCCGCCGTTCACTGCGGTATGCGGGTATTTGCCATCAGCGTTATTACCGATCTCGGCATCCGCGAGGAGGAAAATACCATCACCCACGAAGAAGTATTACAGGCAGCCAAAGAAGCAGAACCCAAGCTTACTTTGCTGTTTACCGAACTGGTGAAAAGCCTGTAAGAGTTAGGAGTTGGGAGTCTGGAGTTAGGAGTCTTCTACAAGCCACTCCAGACTCCAGACTCCCAACTCCAGACTATTTTAACGCCATCCTTAGTAGCTTTACCCTTATTTTACAGCACATTTGCAAGCATGCGTCTACTGTCAGGTCGGAAAATATTGATGGGGCTGTTTTTACTCCTGCTCGGAAACAGTGTTTTACTGGCGCAATCCCGTTTTGGACAAACAGGGAATCTGCAAACGAATACAACACCGATCACTTACGACAGTCAGGGCAGACCAATGAAAAAGAATACCGGAAATGATTCTTTGCAGCGGCGCGACAGGAATGCTGATTCGATCACTATTTTCTATAAATACTTTGATTCCAGCAGGCTGCGTACCCTTGATTCCTCGATCAATGATTTTACCACCCGTTTTCCTTTGCCCTATTATTATCATACGCTCGGTAATTATTCAACGGCTTCGCAATCCTATTTTTTCAATCCGATCATGAAACCTGGTTTTGATGCGGGTTTTCATCAATACGATATCTACAGTTATACGGTTGAGGGAACAAAGCTATTTCAGACAACAAGGCCTTATACGGAACTGTCTTATGTGCTGGGTAGCAAAGCAGAGCAGTTGTTAAGCGTTACCCATACCCAGAACCGTAACAGTAATCTCAATTTTTCGGTAGAGTACCGGTTCAATAATGCACCCGGCAACCTGAAAAACCAGAATGCCAGCCAGAATAATTTCCGTTTTGTAACACATTACCAGACGCTCAACAAGAAATACGAGAACTTCTTTGTTTTCATCTCCAACAAAAGTGCTTCTTCTGAAAATGGGGGGTTGCAGGATGTGGCCAAACTGGATAGTCTGGCACTGAATGATCCCTATGAACTGGAAACCCGTTTGGGCAAAGCCGGTACTGCCGGACGAAATCCCTTTAACACCGCGGTGAACACTGGGAATATTTACAAGAATACCACTTTCCTATACCGCCATCATTTTGATCTGGGTTCTAGGGATTCTTTGGTAACAGATTCGGTTACCTACCAGTTATTCTATCCACGGTTCCGGATAGAGCATACGTTCCGCTACACAACCAGTAACTATAACTTTTTTGATAAGTTCGTAGACTCTGCCAGGTATCAAAAATATTTCAATTATACCACGCGCGACAATGAGCCCATCAGTTTCAAAGATGCCTGGAGCGATCTCTACAATGAATTCAGCCTGATTTCTTTTCCCGATAAAAATAACCTTTCACAGTTTCTGAAAGCCGGCATCGCCCTGCAGAACCTGAAAGGAACTTTTGATGATTCGGTGGCGACGATGTCGTTGTACAACCTTTCCGTACTGGGCGAATACCGTAACCGTACCCGTAACCAGGTATGGGATATTGAAGCAACCGGACAGTTATATGTGAATGGATTTCATTCAGGCGATTATGCAGCGTATATCAGTATGAAACGGATGCTGGGGAAAAAGCTGGGTTACCTGAATATCGGATTTCAGAATGTGAACCGGGCGCCTTCTTTTATACTTAACCCGATCAGCCGGTTTCCGGTAGCTAACCGGAGTGCTTATGGCAAAGAGAATGTGATCCGTTTTTTTGCTTTGTACGAGAACCCGCGGAATGGCTGGAAACTGGGAGGGGAGTATTTTGCGGTGAACAACTATATGTATTTTGATAGTTTCTTTTCAGCCAAACAGTATGCCACGCTGTTTAATGTATTGCACCTGACAGCAGAGAAGAAATTCCGCCTCTCTAAATACTGGAACTGGTATACGGAAATACATCTGCAGCAAACCACCGGACAGCCGCCGGTGAATCTTCCTTTTATTTTAACGCGCAACCGACTGGCATTTGAAGGAAATTTTGCAACGAATCTTTTCCTGTCTACGGGACTGGAGGTCCGCTATACAACCGCTTATAAGGCCGATGATTATTCACCCTTTATCGGCCAGTATTTTGTGCAGAATACCAACACCATTTCCAACCGGCCGGATATAACGGCATTCATGCATTTCAGGATCAAGAGTTTCAAAGGATTTCTACGGGTAGAAAATCTGAATACATTGAATGTGAAGAATGGGTTCTCTTTCAACAAACCCAATTTCATGACCACTCATAATCCCGGAACCGGTCTCTGGACACGCTTTGGTCTCTGGTGGAACTTTGTAAATTAACGGAGCGAACGCTTAGTGTTTCAGTGCCCTTTTTTTGATCATACCACCCCGGGTATCCTTCACACTGTTCATTACTACGAATGCATGTGGATCAATTTTTTCGATTTCGGTATTCAGTTTGTTCAGTTCCAGCCGGGTAACTACGGTGTAAATGATATCGATATCATTCCTTTCGCCATGACTTCCAAATCCCCGTTTGCCTTTATACACGGTTAATCCACGGCCAATTTTTTCCATGATCATCATCCTGATTTCTTCGCTATGAGGCGATACGATCGTTACTCCGGTATATTCCTCAATCCCCTCAATCACAAAATCCAGCGCCTTGGAAGCAACAAGGTAGGTGATCATGGAGTAGAGCGCTGTTTCAACAGAAAGGAGATAGGCGGCCGCGGAAAAAACGAGCACGTTGAACATGATAATAAAATCACCGATGGTAGTACCCAGTTTCTTACTCAGAAAAATAGCCAGTACCTCGGTACCATCTATCACTGCACCACCCCTAACTGAGAGCCCGATACCTGCACCGAGAAAAAAACCGCCAAAAACAGAGACCAATAATTTATCATGGGTGATTTGCGGAAAATGCACAAAAGCAACTGTGATAGCCAGACCGGTAATAGCGATGGCTGTTTTGATGGCAAAATTCCGGCCAATTACTTTGTAGCCGAGGTACACAAAGGGAATGTTCACCGTGATCAGTAAAATGTACAACGGTATATCTGACAGCTCAGAAATCAATAGTGAGATACCGGTGGCACCGCCATCTATAAAATCATTGGGTAAGAGAAAACTTTCCAGGCCAAACGCGGCAGACAGGATACCCGCTGCCATAAAAAACACATCTCTGACCAACCGCAGCAGATTGATCTTTAATTCGCGGAATCCTTTGGCAAGTTCATAGTCTGAATATTCTGCTTCGCCCCGTTCGATTTCATTTTTCGGGTGCAGTATGGTTCTCGTAATGATTTTTGTCCAGAAAGAATTCATTCAAATGAAGGTACAAAAAAAATCTGCATCCCTTTGATGGGGATGGGTTATGCTTCAAAATAGGCAAGACTACCACCCACCCATTCTTTGTCTTTGTTATACCGCACACCAATCATTTTTCCTTTACTGAGTCTTGCAAGGTTATTGGTAGCCACGGGTCTGGCTTCCCCTTCTTTCCAGAAATAAAAGATCCTGATCTCTACTTTGGCAGGAATATCGGGTGTAGGTATAACGGCTGCATACTGTACTTTTTTCTGCAGGATCCAGTTTTGCGGGTCGGTAACTTTGTCAATATCTTCTTTGGTCACATCAATCACCACGCCTTGCCCGGCAAAAGAGAACAGGGGTTTTAAAACATAGTTCTCCAGGTCAGCAGGAATCTCGCTTAGCTGATTCAGGAACCAGGTTTTTGGAACATAGGGATGATCGATAAACGGTAATGTATATTTACTGATGCGGTAAAACCAGTTGGGATGCGGCACCCACTCTACATCCAGGTCGGTTAATAGTAATTTTCCTTTCTCCTGGATCTCTGCAGATTGTTGCTGCAGATCGTCAAAGATGATCCGGTTATAGATTCTGTGTATGGCAATTTTCTTTCCATCTTTCTGATAAAATAAATTCCGTCCTTCCTGTATCAGCTCCGTTAAACACACAACAGGAATTCCAACATAATCCGTAGTACAATAAAAATCGATCCTGGTTTTCTGCTGATGGGGCAGGATCTCCAGCAGTATCACATTTTCCGGCTGGTGTTTGCCCAGTATCACTTCGCGAAGTAACTGCCGGTAACTCTCTCTCGTAAATCCATTCAGGTAAGTATGATAGTTGGCCGGAATATCAAAATGTTTACGGGTTACTTCATCATGCCAGATCTGATAAGCAAACAGGGTAGGGAAACCCTGCATTTCGATCAGCTGTGGTTCCAGTTCCCCACTTGCATTCTCACAGATCCCGAAATCAAAAGCGATAAAATGGGTATGCGCATTTTCATTCGGCACTTTTACTTCCGGTGGTATGGCATGTGCACTGATTGAACTGAAGTTAAATTGTGTAATCACGTCTACAATACTTTCGCAGGCGGACAGGACTTTATCTTTAAAAATTTTATCAATGAATACTGGTGTTTCTGCCACACGGAATTCGATGGCTCCCGGGTGTTTGCTGTGTAATTCCCTGAGGTATGCTTCGTATTTCTCCGTAGTGAAATTTTCGTTGAAATGTTTTCTGACAGATGGTACCATATAACTGTATTTGGCTTCACCTGAAAGTAAAAAATCCTTTCCAATACCCGAAAGATTTTTTAGCTGCCTGATTAGTCGTATTTTCCAGTAGCTGCCAAGCAGTTATACAGTTATTTTCAAATGTTGTACATGGTATTCTTACGCAATAAATATTTCTTGTCTTTTTTTTCCGTTTGCCTGCTGGTAACGGGATCTGCGCAGGTGTTGCGTGTAGATAATATTACTGTTCAGGCTGGCAACGCGGAGACTGTATATTCCCTGTTTGCCAATACTTTTCAATTACCTGTGTTGTTTCGTTATCAACCGGCAGGTGCAGCCGAAACCGGAAAGGTCTGGTTGGGCAATATGGCGCTATCTTTTACCCGTGCAGATAAAGACACGGCCTTTTTCAGCAAGCTTTCACTTGAACCGCTGCAGCACGGTGAAGCACTGATAGAGACACTGACAGGGTTTGGTATATCACTGAATCCTCCTGGTATGATTACCGAGCCTGGTATTGAAGGAGAAAAACTTAGCTGGAAAACAATCGGAGTGCGCGATCTATGTTCAGAATGGTTACAGGTAGTTATGGCAGACGCATCCAATCCTGCTTTCTTTGCCAGTCAACGGGCCACCGTTAAAAAAATATTCACAGAGAGCGGGGGTGGCGCACTGGGTTTACGGTCAGTACAGAAAATCATTCTGACTACTACTGATGCAGCAAAGAGTTTACAGGCTTGGGTCAGTATTCCCGGCGTTCAACGTTTGGCCGATATTGGTTTTCGTTTGATAGATGGCCCCGTCATTCTGGTAGAAAAGGGCCATTACAATGCTGTTAAGGAACTGGTGGTGCAGGTGCAATCACTGGCTGCAGCTGAATCTTTCCTGCAGCAGAAAGGACTGTTACAAAAGGAGGGGAACAAAACCCTGATCCTGCCGGCTGCTGTGCAGGGATTAAGGATCCGGCTGGAAGAATAACACGAGGTATCAGACTACCACCATTTCTCCAATGGCCATGTTCAGAAAATTGGGCAGCACATGCTGGTAGGTCCACATGATTTTTTCCGGATCCTGCAACTGCTCTACCATGCTTTTCCATTTTTCTTCGCCATGGTTTTCTATCACCGTTTGTTTTTTGTCTTCGCGCAGCAGGTACATATGCATGCCGGTAGCATCGGCTTCGGGGTGAAATTGGGTTCCCAGAAAATGGTCATTAAACCTCACAGACATAATGGCCCTTTCATAAGGCACATGTGGCCTGTCTTTTTCTATGGCGAGTATTTTGCCACCCATTTCGCGTAAGCGGGCATGATTGGGTTCTATTACCTGGTAATCGCGGCTATCCACACTGTAAAAGGGATCTCTCAGTCCTTCAAATACTTTTTCCTGTTTGCCATCTTCGAGCATATGAATCGGAAATACCCCGAATGCGGTTGATCTCCGCTTGCAAACATTACCAATACCATAATGCCGGCAGGCTAACTGAAAACTGTGGCAGATAAAAAAAACATGCTTTTTGGCCGAATCATCCGCCTGCCTGTTCCAGTCTTCTATCTGGCCAAGCCAGGTAAAATACTGTTTTTCCCACTCGGTGTTCACTGTTTCTAAGGGAGAGCCCGGTCCACCACTGGAGATATAAATATCAAAGGAAGTATCAGGCACTTCGTTTTTTATACGCACATCAAATTCCTGGCAGATCAGTTCTATCTGGTTAGCCGCTTCCCATTGTAAAAGGATATCCCTGATACAACGCATGCCCTGGTTGGCCTGACCCTCATACAGATCCAGGATCGCCACCCGCACATATGTATTCTCTTTGCCACTCATACGCCGCGAAAATAGGGAAATTTAGGAGTCTGGAGTTAGGAGTTAGGAGTCTGGAGTTTTCGTTAAATGCCAACTCCAGACTCCTAACTCCAGACTCTTACAAGTAGCTCAAATTAGTTTTAGGTGAAATGGCCAATAAAGTCTCGTACATCAGTTTGATGGTTTCTTCTATATCCCGCTTGTGCAGCATTTCAACCGTGGTATGCATATAACGCAGGGGGATGGAGATCAATACGGAAGGACAACCATCGTTGGCATAAGCGAAACTATCGGTATCGGTTCCGGTACTGCGGCTCAGGGTTCTGAACTGTACGGGGATCTTGTTTTTGGTGGCTACTTCTTCCACCACTTTCAGCAGTTTGTTGTGAATGGCCGGGGCATAGGCTAAAGAAGGTCCTTTGCCACACTGGATATCACCCTCAATGGCTTTACTGATCAGCGGTGTGCTGGTATCATGGGTTACATCGGTGATGATGGCAATATCAGGTTTGATCCGCCGGGCAATCATTTCTGCACCGCGCAAACCGATCTCTTCCTGCACGGCATTAACGATGTATAAACCAAAGGGAAGTTTTTTCTTGTTCTGCTTCAGCAAACGGGCCACTTCAGCGATCATGAAACCACCCACCCGGTTATCAAAGGCACGGCCGATAAAATAATCGTAAGCCAGTTCATCAAAACCTTCTTCATAGGTAACTACTGAACCGATATGAATACCCAGCGCCTCCACTTCTTTTTTACTACGGGCACCACAATCCAGTGTCAGGTTATCAACCTTGGGTTGTGGTTCTTTCTGATCCGGGTTGCTCATACGCGTATGGATAGCGGGCCATCCGAATACCGCTTTTACGGGCCCTTTTTTGCCATGGATCCACACCCGTTTGGCAGGCGCCACCTGGTGATCCACACCTCCATTGCGTTTCAGGTATATCAGTCCCTGTTCATTGATATAATTCACAAACCAGCTGATCTCGTCCGCATGGGCTTCTATCACCACTTTAAAAGGGGCGGTAGGATTGATCACGCCCACCGCGGTTCCGTAAGCGTCGGTAAAATGGGTATCTACCAGTGGTTTGATATATTCCAGCCAGATTTTCTGTCCGCCACTTTCAAAACCTACCGGAGAAGGGGTATTGATGTAATTTCTGAAAAAAGCCATGGCCTCATCGCTGAGGATCGATTTGGCTTTTGACTTAGAGGGTGTTTTCACTTTTGCCATTATGGTTATTTTATGAATATCATACCTGCAATGCCGCAGATTGCTTTAACGAGCATCAATCCGTCAATGATTGCAAGATAATAGAGAATGCTTTTACGCCGGTGCATTGAGTAGGCTACAGTTATCAACAATAAGAACGGGATCATGTTAATGAGGATCGTAGGCAGAGGAAACCCCCGTATACTGGTAAATACCAGAAACACGGCCAATCCGGCCAGACTCAAAGGAATCAATAACGAGAAAATAGTAAACCGTAAGCCATATCTCACCACAAAGGTTTTTAACTGGCTGTTATGATCAGCTGCATAGTCTTTGATATCAAACATGATACAGAGCATGGTGATATACATGAGGTTTTTCAGGGTAAGCAGAAACATAAACAGGTCGGGAGGGTCCAGCCGGTTATGTTCCATATCACTAAAGATCACTGGATATACCGTTACGGCCCCAGCCCATACAAAACCGATCACAAAAGGTTTCAGCCAGCCGTTTCTGCGTAGGTTTCTGGTACTTGAACCCGGCGAAACGCTGCCATAATACAAAGCGGCCACTATCGGAAAAATGAGAACCAGCAGCCAGCGCCAGCCCTCCAGGTGCAACAGGTTTTTCCAGTTTTCACGAAGCAGGTAACTGCCGGTTGTAAGGCAAACAATGGTTAGTGCCAACTGCGACCAGCCAATCAATACCCGGTTTTTGGCATACCAGGCGGCTCTTTTGTTATGGTGCAGGGGATCCGTAACCGGTTCAGAAATATAGGCATGTGTGTAATACAAGACCGTAGCCGCAAAAACAAAAAGGTAGTAGGTTATGCTGTTCAGCGGAATATGCTGCTGTAGGTTGGCTTCGATGGATAAAGCAATGGCGCAGAAACCGTAAAAATAGTTTCCAAAAAAGAGTAATCTCGTTAAGCCATTCAACCTGTTTATTTTAATAAGATGATATCACCACTGGTAATGGTATCGCTCATGTTCTGGGCCTTGTCTTTCAGCCAGAATTTGAAATAAGCGGTATCGTTTTTGGTACCGCAACCGGTAATGGGACTGTATCCCTGTACATTGGCATTGTATGCATAACCCAATTCCAGTGTGCCTTTCAGATTCGACGTTCCTGTAAAATTGGGCACTTTGTTTTTGCTGATGAAAGTGGCACCTGGTGTGGCAGGACAGTTACGGGAAAATTTCTGTACCCATAAAGTATCCTGAATATCACCCTCCTTATCGGTAAATTCCAGTTGAAACAGCAAAAGATCACCCTGGTTCAGGGTAGTGGCATTAACACTTTTGATGCTGATCTGGGGTTTGGTGGTATAGGTATCTTTCTTACAGGCATAAAACATCGCCGGGATTGCCAATAGTATCAATAATTTTGTCTTCATTCGGGTCACTTTCATTTCAAATTTAGTTAAAACATTACAATACATAGCTGTGGGCGCAATTGATGTTAACAATATTTTCTCTCTTTCTGCCGATCCGGCTGCTTTCCGTGAAGCCTGTTTACAAACATTCCGGTTTCAATACCAGGAGAACCCTGTTTACCGCGAATGGTGCGAACTTACCCGAACAGATCCTGTTGCTGTTAAGACGCTGAATACGATCCCTGCGTTGCCCATCTCATTCTTTAAAAGCAGGGAAGTTATGAGCACTTCCTTTGTTCCGCAAACTGTTTTTGAAAGCAGCGGCACCACCCAAAGCCTCACCAGCAGGCATCTGGTAAAAGAAGTTGGTATTTACCGGCAGAGTTTTCTGCAGGCTTTTACACAGTTTTACGGGGATATAACAGACTGGTGTATTCTCGGTTTGCTGCCTTCCTACCTGGAGCGTCAGCATTCCTCCCTTGTGATGATGGTAGATGAACTGATCCGGTTAAGTGGTCACCCTGCCAGTGGTTTTTACCTCGATGAACATGACCTCCTTTCAAAAACCCTCCAGCAACTGGAAGCCCAGTCCCAAAAAACACTGCTGATCGGTGTAACTTTTGGTCTGCTCGATTTTGCCGCCGCTTATCCGCAGCAACTCAAACATACCGTGGTAATGGAAACCGGGGGAATGAAAGGCCGCCGCAAAGAACTAACACGAGCAGAAGTACACAACTTATTGATGGCTGGACTCGGCGTTGGTTCGATACACTCAGAATATGGCATGACGGAATTGCTGAGCCAGGCCTATTCGCAGGGAGAGGGCCGGTTTACCTGTCCGCCCTGGATGAAAGTGCTGGTGCGGGATGAGGAAGATCCCCTGGCTGTGCAGGAATCGGGTAGGGGCATATTGCAGGTAATAGACCTTGCCAATATGTACAGCTGCTCATTTATCGCCACAGAAGATGTGGGCAAGGTATACGAAGATGGTAGTTTTGAAGTATGGGGCAGGCTGGATAACAGTGATATCAGGGGGTGTAGCCTGTTGGTAGTGTAGCTGGCAGGGTAATTAGAAATTTTAAATTAAAAATTAAAAATTATAAATTTAAGGAGAAAAATAGCTTGGTTGGTATCCCTGAATCCCATTATATTTGCAGCCCTGAAACACCAATTGTTAATTACTAATTTCTAATTATTAATTAATGGTGATCTGCCCAGATGGCGAAATTGGTAGACGCACTGTGTTCAGGTCGCAGCGCTCGCAAGGGTGTGCTGGTTCGAATCCAGTTCTGGGCACAAAAACCTTATAAACTTCCTGTTTATAAGGTTTTTTCTTTTTACCAGCTGTTTTCACTGTGTAAGCTCCTCAGCATGTTTTATCCAAACGACTTTCTGTAGCTGTTTTCTACCACAAATATTCGGTGTTTTATGCAGGGGATTAGGGTGTTTATAGCGTTGTATGTAGTCCGTACATGATGTAAATTGCCTGTGCAATCATGCAGTGAAAAGCTGTTTCTGTAAGGCAGATTGTCATGGTAACATCATTTTTCGCTTCTTTGCCGGTAGTTGGCAGGCCGGATGGCATTGAGTTAAGATGTTGACAGTCAATCAATTAAAAAGAAAAATCAGTGTAAAAGTGAACTGATTTTGTTTGCATGTATTAGCCGGTATGCGATGTTTTTTGCGGTAGAACAATATCCAAAATACAGTAACTTTGCACAAACAGATATTTAGTTAATATCCAAAAGTTTTAAAGGAGTACCCATAATGAGAATATTGATTGCAGACGATCACACCCTGATCAGGGAAGGTTTGAGGAAGATATTGGTGGAGTCGTTTCCGTTTGCAGATATACAT
>SCVK01000157.1 GCA_004297075.1 Chitinophagaceae bacterium | reverse complement strand
CGTTGAGTTGATTATGGAATTCGAAAAAGAATTCAACATCTCCATCCCTGATGAGCAGGCTGAAACCATCACAACTGTTGGTCAGGCTGTAGCTTACCTTGAAGAGCACGCCAAGTAAGATCTTACTCCTCCAAATGGAATAATTTTAATCCGCCTTTTTGCGGCAGACAATGCCCAAAAGGCGGATTATCACTTGAAACAGGTAATGAATATGCAATTGAAAAGAGTTGTTGTAACAGGTATTGGAACACTGACACCGCTCGGAAATAATCTCGAAGATTATTGGAACGGTCTGCTCAATGGTGTTTCCGGTGCTGATGCCATCACTTTGTTTGATGCCAGTAAATTCAAAACCCGCTTTGCCTGTGAGGTAAAGGGATTTGATCCTACCCAGTTCATGGACAGGAAAGAAGCCCGCAAATTAGACCGTTTTGCACAGCTGGCAATTGTAGCCAGCGACATGGCCGTTCAGGATGCAGGGATCAGTAAAGACAATGTAGATGTGGACCGTACCGGTGTCATTTTTGCCAGCGGTATAGGTGGTTTAACCACTTTTCAGGACGAAATGATCAATTTTGCCCAGGGCGATGGTACCCCCCGGTTCAATCCCTTCTTCATTCCCAAAATGATCCTTGATATTGCTGCCGGCCAGATTTCTATGCGGCATGGTTTCCGTGGTCCTAACTATGCGGTGGTAAGCGCCTGCGCTTCCAGCACCAATGGTATGATTGCCGGAGTAGACACCATCCGTTTAGGAAAAGCCGATATCATTATCAGCGGCGGATCGGAAGCCGTGATCAGCATGGCCGGCGTTGGCGGTTTTAACGCCATGAAAGCCATGAGTGAGCGCAACGACGATCCCAAAACTGCCAGTCGACCTTACGATAAGGACCGCGACGGTTTTGTGATGGGAGAAGCTGCCGGTGTTGTGGTACTGGAAGAATACGAACATGCCATTAAAAGAGGAGCTAAAATCTACTGTGAAGTGGCAGGTGGCGGCGCAACAGCCGATGCCTATCATTTAACCGCCCCGCATCCGGAAGGACTGGGAGCCCGCAATGTGATGATTGCCGCATTAAAAGATGCCGGCATGCGCCCCGATGAAATAGATTATATCAATACCCATGGTACCTCTACCCCGCTGGGCGATGGTGCCGAGGCCAAAGCCATCACCGAAGTATTTGGTGAACATGCCTATAACCTCAATATCAGCGCCACCAAATCCATGACGGGTCACTGTCTGGGTGCCGCCGGGGTCATTGAAGCCATTGCCTGTATCCAGAGTGTGATACATGATATCGTTCCGCCTACTATCAATCACTTCACCGATGATCCTACCCTGGATCCCAAACTGAACTTCACGTTCAACCAGCCGCAGAAAAGGGTGGTACGTGCAGCCTTGAGCAACACTTTTGGTTTTGGCGGTCACAATGCTTGTGTGATTGTAAAAAAATACGTAGCTTAAGTTTGTGCAATTCCTCAAAAAGATTTTTAAGAAGTCAGACGATTCATCGTTCGAGAAACAACTGAAAAACGTGCTGGGTATCAAGACCGGTAATGCCACGCTTTACCGCACTGCCCTGAGCCATCGTTCAGTGAAGGAAACACCGGATGAGAATAACGAGCGTCTGGAATATCTCGGAGATGCTGTTCTGAGCGCCATCGTGGCCGATTATCTCTTTAAACGGTATCCATACAAAGGCGAAGGATTCCTCACCGAAATGCGCAGCAAAATGGTGAACCGCCAGCAGCTGAATGATATTGCCCTGAAAATGGGACTTCGCAAATTAACTTTCTACAACAAATTCGATAATGCCCTCAAAGGCAGCCAGATCTTTGGTAATACCCTGGAGGCCCTGGTAGGCGCCGTTTACCTTGATAAAGGTTACCAGAAAACCCATAACTGGGTACTGCGCCAGATCGTGATCCCGCATATGTTTGTAGACGACCTGGAGCTGATTGATATTAACCTCAAGAACAAACTGATTGGCTGGGCCAATAAAAACGGGAAAACCCTGACTTTTGAGCTGGCCAACGAAAAAATGGAAGGCAGCCGCCGCCTCTTCACCATCAATGCCATGCTGGATGGCCAGTTACTGGCCATGGGTAAGGGCTACAATAAAAAAGATGCCAGCCAGGTAGCCGCCCAGGTAGCGGTAGAAAAACTGGGGCTGGTATGAGCAACGATCAATTCAATTTCCAGCTAAAGAAAAAAGGCATCCTGTTTGGCAGCATCCTCCTCATCGGCATCCTCGCCATCCTCTATTTCGGCCTCAAAAAATAACCCCAACTCCAGACTCCTAACTCCTAACTCCAGACTCCAGACTCCTAACTCCACACTATCCAATCTCCTGGCACAACTCCACCAACACCCCATTTGTCCCCTTCGGATGAAGAAAACAAACCAGCTTATTATCTGCCCCTTTTTTAGGTATTTCGTTCAACAGGGTAAACCCTTCTGCCTGTAAACGGGCCATTTCGGCCAGGATATCGGTTACTTCAAAAGCGATATGGTGGATGCCCTCTCCCTTTTTTTCGATAAAACGGGCAATCACGCCCTCCGGGTCGGTGCTTTCGAGTAATTCGATCTTGGTATCGCCCTGGCGAAAGAAAGCCGTGTTTACCTTCTCAGAATCAACCGTTTCTGTTTTGTAACAGGTGGTATTTAGCAGCTTTTCATATAAGGGAATGGCCGTTGCAAAGCCTTTTACCGCAATACCGATATGCTCAACTTTTAACATATATCTTATTTTAATATCAATCCTTTACGAAAGTCGGAAAAACAAGCCAGACCGGCCTGAATGCCCGAATTTATAGAACCTATTGACCTATTTTTGTGTTAAACAGAGTTATAAAACGTACGTGAATATGTTGAAATTACCAATTTACCTGGATAACAATGCCACCACACCGATGGATCCGCGTGTGCTGGAAGCGATGATACCTTATTTCACCGAGCATTTTGGGAATGCCGCCAGCCGTAACCACCCTTTTGGATGGGAAGCGGAAGAAGCCGTGGATTATGCCCGTGAGCAGGTGGCCAAACTGATTGGTGCCGATCCCAAAGAAATCATTTTCACCTCCGGAGCCACCGAAGGCGATAACCTGGGTATCAAAGGGGTATTTGAAATGTATGCCAGCAAGGGTAACCATATCATTACCTGTACCACAGAACACAAAGCCGTACTGGATACCTGTAAACATATTGAACGCCAGGGTGGAGAAGTTACCTACCTGGAAGTGAAAGCGGATGGACTGATTGACCTGAAAGAACTGGAAGCGGCCATCAGGCCTACTACCATTCTGATCGCCATCATGTACGCCAATAACGAAATTGGTGTGATTCAGCCCGTAAAAGAGATCAGTGCCATTGCCAAGAAAAACGGGATCCTGTTTTTCTCCGATGCGGTACAGGCTGTTGGGAAAATTCCGGTGGATGTAAACAAAGACGGCATTGATATCATGTCTTTCACAGCGCATAAAATGTACGGTCCGAAAGGAATCGGTGCCTTATATGTTCGCCGTAAAAATCCACGTGTAAAAGTTACCGCACAGATGGATGGCGGTGGCCACGAGAGAGGCATGCGCAGCGGTACGCTGAATGTTCCCGGTATTGTAGGTTTCGGTAAAGCCTGCGAGCTGGCACACCTGGAAATGGCCGATGATGCCGCCCGCTTAAGCAAACTCCGCGATAAACTGGAAACAGCTTTGCTGAAACTGGAAGAAGCCTATGTGAACGGTAACCGCGAACACCGTTTACCACATGTAGCCAATATCTCTTTCAAATATGTAGAAGGAGAAGGTTTGCTGATGGGCTTTAACAAGAACATCGCTTTATCTTCCGGTTCTGCCTGTACCTCGGCTTCACTTGAACCCAGTTATGTACTAAAAGCACTGGGACTGGGCGATGATCTGGCACACAGTTCGCTGCGTTTTGGATTGGGACGTTTTACCACCGAAGAGCAGATAGACTACACCATTAAAGCAGTAAGCGATACCGTACTGAAACTGAGAGATATGAGTCCGCTCTGGGAAATGTTCAAAGAGGGCGTGGATATGGATAAGATTGAGTGGGCACACCACTAGATCAATTAAAAATTAAAAATTTACAATTAATAATTTCAACCATGGCATATTCAGAAAAAGTGATCGATCACTACAGTAATCCCAAGAATGTGGGAACGCTGGATAAATCAAAGAAAAACGTAGGTACCGGTTTAGTAGGTGCTCCTGAGTGTGGCGACGTAATGCGCCTGCAGATTGAAGTGGATGATGCTACCGGTGTGATCACCGATGCAAAATTCAAGACCTTTGGTTGCGGATCCGCTATTGCTTCTTCCTCACTCGCTACAGAATGGCTCAAAGGTAAAACCGTTGACCAGGCTGTGCAGATCGATAATATGGATCTGGTAGAAGAGCTGAACCTGCCTCCGGTTAAGATCCACTGTTCTGTACTGGCCGAAGATGCGATCAAATCCGCCATCAACGACTACCGTAAAAAGAACGGCCTGGAAGAGCTGGTGTTTGAAGAAAGAATACACTAGAATTAAATTAATAATTAGCAGTTAGTAATGTGTAATTATTAACTGATAATTACTAACTACTAATTGATATGGTAGCAACAGAGAACAGCATATACGTAAGCGAAAAAGCCAAAAAGAAAGTACAGCAGTTAATGGAAGACGCTGGTGTGGCAGGAGATGCTTCTTATTTCCTGCGCGTGGGTGTGGTGGGCGGCGGTTGCTCGGGTCTGAGCTATAAGCTGGATTTTGACAACGAGATCAAACCCATGGACCAGGTGTTTGAAGACAACGGCGTGAAAGTGGTAACAGACCTGAAAAGTTTCCTCTACCTCGTAAATACCGAACTGGATTTTTCTGATGGACTGAACGGAAAAGGTTTCTACTTTAATAACCCCAATGCCAGCAGAAGTTGCGGCTGCGGAGAAAGTTTTGCTGTGTAACAGTAACTGCAGAAGTAGATATAGAAAATAATAGGATAGCCGCACATTAGTGCGGCTATTTTTTTATCATTCTGTTTATGTAAAGGATCTGGAATCTGCCATATGTTACAATAGCTTACGCAGCTTTCTCATCGGCCGGTGGCGGTGCATCAGGTTTAGGAGGTTTTGCTGTTTTTACTTTGGCAGGTCGGAGCGGTGGTGGCGGTGGGGGCGGAAGTTTCTCTCCGTTTTTCACGATTTTAGGTGGGGTAAACCTGGTCACTTCCACTTTGGGTGGTGGTGGTGGCGGAGGCAGTTGTTTGTGCGCCTTTTTACTACTGGTAACCATAACAGGAATGGCATCCGGGCCATTTTCTACGGTAGGTGGTTTGGCAGGAGCTTTTTTGGAGTTCTGTGCATGACTGAAAACGCCGATTCCCAGCAGGCAGAACAAGAGCAGGCTTAGTCGTAGTTTCATATATAGATTTATAGTGGGATGCCAAATGTGAGAAAATCCATAAAGTGCGGCTAAAAAACGGGTTGAAATAGGGCGATTGCCTAATAACATTTAGTTTTGAAGCCATGTGGATGATCTGTAAAAAGGAATGGCAACAGTTTTTCAGCAGCCTCACCGGCTATATTGCCCTGGTTGTTTTTTTACTGCTGAATGGGCTGTTCCTCTTTGTTTTTCCGGATACCAGTATTCTTGATTTCGGCTATGCTTCGCTGAGTAGTTTTTTTAACCTCGCCCCCTGGATCTTATTATTCCTCGTGCCCACCATTACCATGCGCAGCTTGGCGGATGAATACAAGACCGGCACCTTTGAATTATTAAAAACGCTTCCCTTAACTCCCTCACAGATCGTTTGGGGCAAATTCTTCGGATCACTCATTATTGTGGTTACGGCACTGCTGCCTACACTTATTTATGCCGTTTCGGTGCAACAGTTAAGTGTAACCGGCGGTATTGATATCGGGGCTACGGCCGGCAGTTATATCGGACTTGTTTTGTTAGGAGCCGTATTTACTGCCATCGGTATCTGCGCCAGCAGTTATACCAACAATACAGTAGTGGCTTTTATTGCAGCCGCTTTTATCTGTTTTGCTTTGTATAATGGGTTTGATGCAATCAGTAAACTACCTGTGTTCAATGCCGGACTGGATTACTATATCGAAATGCTGGGCATTAATTTTCATTACCGCAGTATCAGCAGGGGAGTGATTGATAGTCGTGATCTGATTTATTTCACTGGCATCATTGTATTGTTCCTGTTCATTACCCAACGAAATCTCATTAAACGATAAGCGCTTAGCCATGCAGCAGATCAGGCAACATAAATATGGAGTATTGGCGCTGACCGCTTTGTTTGTGGCCGTAGTGTACCTGTCTACCTCTTTTTTCTACCGGGTCGATCTCACCGCTGAAAAAAGATATAGTGTAACCAACGCTACCCAAACCCTGTTGGAGAGTGTAGACAGCGTGATCAACATACAGGTATTTCTCACGGGCGATCTGCCGGCGGATTATAAAAAACTCAGCATCGCCACCAAAGACCTGCTGGATGAGTTCCGCTCTTTATCTGGCAACCTCGTACATGTCAGTTTTGAAAAACCCGGCGAAGACATCACCAACGATACCTTAAAAGTAAAATTTTACGATAGCCTCTCCCGGTTAGGGGTTGTTTTTGAAAGAGCCGAAAGTGTGGAGTCTGAAAAAGAAACCAACCAGTTGATCATTCCTTCTGCACTGGTGAGTTTCCGCAAAGGACAGAAGCCCATTGCGGTTGACCTGCGCAGCAGCCGCAAGATCTTCAAACAGTTCAATGTGGTGAACGATAACAGTCCGCAGGAAGATGTAGAAGCCACCCGTAATGCAGCAGAAGCCTTGCTCGAATTCAAATTTGCAGATGCCATTGATAAACTAACCCGGAAATATGTACCTACTGTGGCCTACCTCGTGGGGAATGGAGAACCGGTTGATTTTAAAGTGAACGATCTGGGTGAAAGTCTACGGAATGAATACCGCCTGGCTGTATTTGATATCAAACAGGGATACCCTGATCCCGCCATGATTGATGCATTGATTATTGTAAAACCTACACAACCCTTTACAGAAGAAGATAAACTGAAGATAGACCAGTATGTAATGAATGGCGGACATGTGATCTGGTTCATCGATAAACTGCACGCCGAACTGGACAGCCTGATGCGCAGTCAGGCTGAATACACTGCTTTCGACAGAGGTCTGGAACTGGACGATATCCTCTTCAAATATGGCGTTCGCATCAACCCCGACCTGCTGCAGGATCTGAACTGTTCCAAGATCCCGATCGTGATAGGTACGAATGCAGATGGCAGCCCTAAGATGCAGCGGGTGCCCTGGCCCTATTATCCGTTTCTTTCTTCCAGGGATAATAATCCGATCAGCAAAAACCTGGAGCGGGTATTGCCTATTTTCCCATCCAGTATTGATACGGTGAAAGCACCCGGCATCCGCAAAACCATTCTGTTGACCAGCGATACCAATAGCCGGCGCATCAGCTCACCCGCTATCGTTTCCATCAACAGTGTAAAAGATGATAACGACCTGCTCTCTTTC
>SCVK01000156.1 GCA_004297075.1 Chitinophagaceae bacterium | reverse complement strand
CCCTCATCATATCCCACATATCCCGGAGGGGCACCTACCAGCCTGGAAACCGTATGTTTCTCCTGGTATTCACTCATATCTATCCGGGTCATCATACTCTCATCATCGAACAGGTATTCTGCCAACGCTTTGGCCAGCTCTGTTTTACCCACACCTGTGGTTCCCAGGAAAATGAAAGAACCGATCGGCTTTTTCGGATCCTGCAAACCGGCTCGGCTTCTGCGGATGGCATCTGCTACGGCAGTAATGGCTTCTTCCTGACCTACTACCCTGTTATGCAGTTCCTCTTCCAGGTGCAGTAATTTTTCCCTTTCACTCTGAAGCATTTTTGCTACCGGTATCCCAGTGGCTTTGGCCACGTTTTCTGCAATATCTTCCGCGTCCACTTCTTCTTTCAGCAAACGTTTATCGGTAGAACTGTTGATCTGTGCCGTTACTTCTGCAATCAGGGTCTCCTGCTCTTTCACTTTACCATACCTGATCTCAGCTACTTTTCCATATTCCCCGTTCCGCTCCGCCTGCTCGGCCTGTTGTTTCAGGTCTTCAATAGTGGCTTTGGCGGTCTGTACTTTTTCTACCAGTTCTTTTTCCTGTTTCCATTTCGATTTCAGGGTATCACGCTCTACCATCAGGGTACTGATGTCTATGTTCAGTTCTTTCAGTTTGCTCTCATCATTTTCGCGTTTAATAGCTTCCCGCTCGATCTCCAGCTGGCGGATCTGTCTTTCCAGTTTATCCAGTTCTTCCGGCATCGAATTCATTTCCAGCCGCAGTTTGGCAGCACTCTCATCAATCAGGTCAATCGCCTTATCCGGCAAAAACCGGTCGGTCATATAACGGCTCGATAATTCCACCGCTGCAATGATCGCTTCGTCTTTGATGCGCACATGGTGGTGGGTTTCGTACCTGTCTTTCAATCCGCGTAAAATAGAGATCGCGTCTTCCATAGAAGGTTCATCGATCATTACTTTCTGGAAACGGCGTTCCAGTGCTTTGTCTTTCTCAAAATATTTCTGGTATTCATTCAGGGTAGTGGCACCAATGGCTCTCAGTTCTCCTCTTGCCAGGGCCGGTTTCAGAATATTGGCCGCATCCATCGCCCCTTCGCCGCCACCGGCTCCGATCAGGGTATGAATCTCATCAATGAACAGGATGATCTCCCCATCGCTGGTAGCCACTTCTTTTACCACCCCTTTCAAACGCTCTTCAAATTCTCCCTTGTATTTGGCACCGGCAATCAATTGCCCCATATCCAGCGCAAAAATGGTTTTCGAACGCAGGTTATCCGGCACATCGCCGTTAATGATCCGCATGGCCAGCCCTTCCACAATGGCGGTTTTACCCACACCGGGCTCACCCACCAGTATCGGGTTATTTTTGCTTCTGCGGGTTAAAATATGCAGTGTTCTGCGGATCTCTTCGTCGCGACCGATCACCGGATCCAGTTTACCCTGCCGGGCCATTTCATTCAGGTTCTTGGCAAACTTGTTCAGCATATTCAGCTGGGTTTCCTGGGTCTGCGATTGAATCGTATCTCCCTTGCGCAGGTCTTTGATTGCAGTAATCAGTCCTTTCTCGGTCAGGCCGTTCGCTTTCAGCGTTTTGGCCGTATCATCGTTCACCTGCAGCAAAGCCAGCAATAAATGCTCGGTGCTGATAAATTCGTCTTTGAATTCTTTCAGGGTGCTGTTAGCCTTTAGAAAAACGGTATTCAGGTCGCGGCTGATATTCTGTGCAGGTTCGCCAGACTGTATTTTGGGTAGTTTGGAAATACTCTCGTCTACCTTGTTTTCGGTAAAACTCACGTTCACATTGTTCCTTTTCAGCAAGAACTCTACCGGACTGTCCTTATCTGCCAACAGGGCCTTTAACAGGTGGTTGGTTTCAATATTGGGGTTACCG
>SCVK01000155.1 GCA_004297075.1 Chitinophagaceae bacterium | reverse complement strand
TGGTACGATGTAGAACCCGGCACCAATGGCGCATTCCTTTACCAGCAGAATACCATGCGTGATGCCATGATCGCAGGTACTACACTCAACACATTCAATAATCATTGCGACCGGGTGAAAATGGCCAACCTGGCACAGATCGTGAATGTACTGCAGGCAGTGATCCTTACCGATGAGGAGAAAATGATCCTAACACCTACTTACCATGTAATGGAAATGTACAATGTACACCAGGACGCTACCATGCTGCCCATTACGGTGAACAGTAAAGATTACAAAATGGGAAAGGAAAAACTGAAAGCCATTTCCGCCTCCGCCTCTAAAGACAAAAACGGCCTTACCCATATTTCACTCGTAAATATTGATGCCCATGAAGCACAGGAAGTAACCATCAATATCAGCGGAAGTGATTACAGTTCCGTTACCGGCAGAATTCTGACTTCGGATAAAATACAGAACCATAACAGCTTTGCCAACCCTGAGAAAATAAAACCAACTGCCTTTACCGGTGCTGCGCTCAGTGGTTCCAATCTGAAACTGACAGTTCCGCCGTTTTCAGTTGTTGTACTTGAAATGAAATAGACACCGTAAAATCAACTGCATGAAAAACTGCTTTCTTATCTTCTGGATTCTATTGGCTGGCGCCTGCGCAGGCAAACATAACTATCCAACGGTTGGGGAGATCGAAAAACTGGATCCCTCGCTTGACAGCATCCTTTCTCCCAACGCAACAGCAGAAATCATTGCAGACGGACTGGATTGGAGCGAAGGACCACTCTGGATCGAAGAGAAAAAACTGCTGCTGTTTTCCGACGTACCGCAGAATACCATTTACCAATGGACAGAAGCCGAAGGGAAAAAAGTCTACCTCACCCCTTCGGGTTATACGGGCAACATAAAAAGAGGCGGCGAAACAGGTTCCAATGGTTTAACGATGAATCCTGAAGGGCATTTGGTACTTTGCCAGCATGGTAACAGGCAGGTAGCTTTCATGAATGCCCCGCTTGATAAACCGGCAGCTGATTTCATCACTGTTGCCGGCAACTACAATGGCAAGCGCTTCAATAGCCCGAATGATGTAGTGTATAACAAAGCCGGGGAAGCGTTCTTCACCGATCCTCCTTATGGGTTGGAAAAGAATATGGAAGATCCACAGAAGGAAATTCCTTTCCAGGGAGTGTATAAAGTGACAAGGAAGGGAGAAGTGGTACTCCTGGTTGACTCATTAACCAGGCCCAATGGCATTATTCTGATGCCCGGTGAACGAACATTACTGGTTGCCAATTCCGATCCTGCAAAACCGAATTGGTATGCGTTTGATATAACCGACGGCGGCCGGTTGTCCAATGGCCGCATATTCTGGTCGGCTGCCGGTTACGATCAAACACTAAAAGGATTACCAGACGGAATGAAAGCAGACAGAGCCGGCAATATTTTCGCTACCGGACCAGGTGGGATCTGGATCTTTAACAACAGGGGTGTGCTGGCGGGAAAGATCAGATTACCCGAAGCAACTTCCAACTGTGCCTTATCGGCCGACGAAAAAACATTGTACATCACCAACGATATGAATGTACTCCGGTTCAAACTCAGACCTTAACAGTAACTGATTACTCACTAACGTTTTAGTGTCGTATATGAAATTGTATAAAACAAGTCAGGGGATCTTTATTCAGAAAAAAGATCTTTTTTACCCGGTTGTGGAAACCAACTGGGATCTGTTTCTGAATGATGACCAGCTGTTCAGCAAAATGGAGAAGTTGATACAAACCACAGCTCCCCTTCCGCACGGCATTCCTGAAACTGCCTTTCAGGCACCCATTGGTGCGCAGGAATTATGGGCCTGCGGAGTTACCTATCTCAGAAGCAAAGTGGGCAGACAGGAGGAATCCAAAGCAGCTGGCGGCAGCGATTTTTATGCCAAGGTATACGATGCGGAAAGGCCCGAAGTATTTTTTAAAGCCACGGCTCATCGTGTGGTTGGCCATGGCAATCAGGTAGCCATTCGCAAAGACTCTATCTGGGATGTTCCTGAACCTGAATTAACATTGGCAGTAACTTCTTCCGGTAAAATTGTGGGGTATACCATCGGCAATGATATGAGCAGCCGCAGCATTGAAGGGGAAAATCCCTTATACCTGCCACAAGCCAAGACCTACGACGGTTGTGCAGCGATTGGTCCCTGCATCTATGTGCCAGCTATCCCGTTGGAGCTGGATACAAGGATCCGGCTGGAGATACAACGGAACAACCGCATTGTATTTAAAGGATCTGTTACCATCAGCCAGATGAAACGCACTCCGGAAGAACTGGTGGCCTATGTATACCGGGCCTGCAGTTTCCCTGCGGGTTGTTTAATCATGACGGGAACAGGTATTGTACCGGCTAATGACTTTACATTATCTTCAGGTGACGGGATCCGTATCAGCATCGATAAAATCGGAACACTTTACAATACAGTTCGATAACACAAATCCAAAGCCAATGGTATTCCTGATCATTCTTTTTGCTATTGCACTGCAGATCTTTCTGACAGTGAAAAAACTGAGCCCTTTTCTCTCCCTATTGATCGTGGCCATTATTTCAGGTTTGTTATTGGGCATGGAACCCGCTGCTTTACTGGCTTCTATTGAAAAAGGAGTGGGCAGTACCCTGGGAGGTTTGGCACTGATCGTTTGCCTGGGAGCCGTTCTTGGCAAAATACTAGAGATCAGCGGTGCGGCCGAACAGATTTCCGGTACACTGATCAATGGTTTTGGAGAAAAAAATATCCAGTGGGCAGTTTTACTTACCGGTTTCCTGATCGGTATTCCTTTGTACTACAATGCAGGCTTTGTGATCCTCGTACCCTTGGTTTTTTCGATTGCCCGCAGAACAGGGTTGCCATTGCTGTATATCGTAATGCCGATGGCCGCTTCTTTATCTACCACCCATTGTTTCCTGCCGCCCCATCCGGGTCCGGTAGTGCTGGTAAATGCATTTCATGCCGATATGGGTAAAACCCTGATGTATGGCCTCGTTATTGCCATCCCTGCAGTAATTATTGCCGGCCCCTTATTGGGCAGAGTGCTGAAAAATGTAAAAGCAGGCAGTTATGAACTTTTTGGCGATACGGATCCAGAAGCACAAAAACACCTGCCTTCCATCCTATCCAGTTTCAGTATTGCTCTGATGCCGGTGGTATTGATCAGCCTCTCTGTGATCGCGGGTCTGACACTTGACAAAACACACCTGCTTCGCCGTTTTCTTTCTTTTACAGGTGATTCAACCATTGCGCTATTACTCGCCGTTATCGCTGCTGTATATTTCTTTGGATTGCGGATGAAAAAATCCATGTCGCAGGTAATGCAATGGTCATCCGATGCTATCTCAGGTATTGCGGTTATTTTGCTTACCATTACCGCCGGCGGCGTATTCAAACAGGTATTGATCGATAGTGGTACCGGCAATTATATTTCCTCCTTTAGCAGTACCCTGCAAATGCCCCCATTATTATTTGCATGGATCTTAACGGCACTATTACGCGTTACCATGGGTTCTGCCACAGTAGCGGGATTAACCGCAGCAGGTATCGTATCGCCATTGGTAGCTGGCGGAAACGTTTCACCGGAACTGATGGTACTGGCCGTGGGTGCCGGCAGTGTATTTGGGTCGCATATCAACGATTCCGGTTTCTGGATGTACAAAGAATTTTTCAGGCTTACGTTAAAACAAACCTTCCTGTCGTGGACAGTAATGGAAACACTGATCTCCCTCATTGGGCTATTGGGGATCCTGGTATTACAACTGTTCATTTAATGAACAGGGAGCAGCTAGCTAATATCAGGACTGAATATAAGAATGCAGGTGCGATATCGTTTCCTGTTGGGTGGAAATGGTTTCTGTTACTACATCATTGATGGAAATGATACCCGCTAATTTCCCGTTTTCAATCACAGGCAGATAACGGATATGTTTGTCAGACATTAACTGCATACAGGCTTCTACCGAGTCAGCTTGTTTCACTGCGGGGAAGTCTGTTGTCATGATCTCCTTCACAGGTGTGTCGCTGGAATGACGCCCCATCAAAATCACTTTACGCGAGTAATCACGCTCGGTCATGATTCCTAGGAACGTATCGTTTTCCATGATCACCAAAGAACCGATATTCTGCTCTGCCATGATCTGCAATGCTGCTATCACAGTGGTATCAGGTGTAACGGTTGTAACCCCGTTCCCTTTTCTTTTGAGTATATCGCTTACTTTCCGCATAACGTAGAATTTTACCCATAAGTTAAAACATTTTCCCGGGAATAAAAAGTTTCCCCTGGGTCTGGCTATTTAACCCATTGAAAATCAGTTTCCAAAATGCCATTTCTGAAATGAATAAGTTTCGGCTCCTCAGATTTAAACAAAAATTAAGCCCGGGAATACCCCCTCCCCTTTACGTTTCTGTAACTTCCTGCTTCACAAAAACGATTTCTATGAAAAAGATCCTGGTTGTGCTGCTGGCTGTCTTCAGCCTTTCCATGGCATCATTTGCCCAGACAAAACCCGTTGAAAAAGCAAAAGCCCCAGCCGCCAAAACAGCTGCCGCCCCGTTTAAAAAGGATGGCACCCCCGACATGCGCTTTAAAGCCAATAAAGAAGCCGCAAAGGCTGCTACCCCTGCCGGACCACTGAAAAAAGATGGCACCCCTGATATGCGCCACAAAGCCAATAAAGAAGCCGCTAAAAAGAAAGGATAACAAACAAAACAACTGTTGAATCTTATTAAAAAAGCCTTCCCCAACAGGAAGGCTTTTTTATGGATACTGCTCACTCCCATTTAAGGGAATAAGACAGACAGATTAACTTGTTTTCAAAGCTTTATCAATCAGGAATAACATATTTGCCCGGTGTGCTTTGGTTTCTTCATTGGTAGAAACAGCAGCAGCCAGTTTGGTCTTTAATTTTTTCAGCGTATACAAAGCAGCTGCCTTAGATACATTATCCAATGGTGAGTTATCTGCTGTTAACGAAGCAGTTCCCCTTACAAAACTGGTTTGCAGGTATTGCCTGTATACATTTACATTACCGTTAAGATCTGCATCAAAAATACCTTTCACCAGATCATTCATCACATCTGCCGCACTGTATTGGTTGCCATACAAACGTGAATTCGTGATCCGCTGTAAAGTAGCCGGACTGAGGATATGCGCCAACGTACCACCCACCTGTAAATTGGTAAGGTTAGCAGTGATCTTATAATCTTCGCCACCGGTTGGCTGGTTATAACCGCGGCGCTGCATCTGCAGGTAAGGGAATACCTGTGCATCTGCATCAAATACATTCGGTGCAAATACATATTTGCTTAACAGGTCCATCGCTTTTTTCTGCGTAGCCAATGCAACCGGCGTATACGGTTTATTACCGGAATTCTGCTCAGGGAAACTCCTGTCCACATATACACCTCCCACAAAACGGCTTACCGCGTTAATCATATCTCTGCGTTGTGCATTTAATATACCATAACGACTACGAAGCTCTGCAAAAGACTGTCCGGGTTTGGAATATTTCTGAACCAGTTTACCCATCAGGCTGTTCACCAGTTTAAAACGCTCTTCGGCATAAGTGATCGGATCATTAGACATATCATTCACATTCACGCGTGGATCCATTCCTTTACCAGGTGCGCGCATATCATCTCCATCATTTCCGAAAGTCAATTTAGGATCAGTGCTGCGCGAAAGGATCTTCGTCAATCCCGCTTCTTCTTCAGCCGGTGCAAAGGGGCGATAACCATATTCGATAGCCCAGAGGTCATAAGGGCCGGCTTTGGTGGTATAATAATCTCCCTGCTTGCTTCTGTCAAGCGCCACATTGATCGAAGGGTAATCCATTACAGAGCCCATCAAACCAATGCTATGCGTGATACTGGTATTATGCAGTTCTGCAGGCGATAACATGTTACTGGCCTTCATATTGTGGTTCAGACCCAGTGTATGGCCCATTTCATGCATGATCAGGTAAGTCAGGAACTGCTTGTGCATGGCTTTGATCTCAGCTTCAGCGGCTCCAGCCATCTCCAGCGTAGTTAATCCGGCGGTGTACTGTGCTTTCAGTTCTGCGGCGAGTGTGCAGAGCTGGTGACTTTTCATGGTCAGTCCCGGAATTTGTGTTTCTGCACTTTGTGCTGCAAAACCGTTAAACAACTCGTCATAAATAGCCGTAGCACTGCCTGAGTACCACTCTACCGTAATATCAGCACCCAGGATCTGTCCGGTTCTCGGATTCACAAAACTGGGTCCGATGGCACCGTAAGAAGGTTGTGCAGAAGAAACCCAACGGATCACATTATAATGTATATCAGCCGGATCCCATTTGGCATCATCGGGCTGGATCTTCATTTGTAAGGCATTTTTGAAGCCTGCTTTTTCAAAAGCTTCATTCCACTTCATACCAGCTTCATAAATGATCTGGCGGTATTCATGCGGTGTGGTATTCTCGATCCAGTAAACAAGTGGCTCTACGGGTTCGCTAATGGCCGCACTGGGGTCTTTTTTCCTGAGGTCCCAACGGTTGATCATGTCTTTATAAGGAACAGGACTGATACTTGTCTGATCATTTCTTTCCTGCATAAAAAATCCTACACGGGGGTCATCTCTCCGGGGTATAAAATCATTTTTGGGCATGGAGATAAAACTGTGCTGCATCCGAACACGCACATAACGCGGATCTGCCACATCCGGACCACCATTGGCAAGTGTGGTTGGATTATCGTAGGAAAGGTCTACCACTACATCCGTATTATCTGCAAACGAGCGCAGTTGCGCATATTTGGATTTAGTGGGGTTCAGCATACCGAGATTAAATAGCATCATGGTAAACGGACTGGGGGCAAATATGGGTTTTACCGGATCCAGTTTTTCACTAAGAAAAAGTGCATCACCACTTACGAGATAACCCAATGAATCTTCGATCGAAAATTTGTCTGAGAAGAAAACCGCTTCCGGTTTATCTACCTCAGCCGTTTTGCTTACCGGGTTGTTTTTATCGTAATACTGGTTGGTGTTTACGATAGAAAACTCCAGTTTGTCAAAAGCCCTTTTAATCTTAAACACCGCAGTAGCTCTATGCATACTCTGGTTAAGGAACAAAGAAGTAGGACCGCTGATAGAGAAACTCTGGTAAATAAATTCTTTTTCAAGTTGGTCCTTGCGTATATACATCTGCACACTTCCGGTGGCCGTATCCTGGTAAAGGGTAAACAGACCCTCATTCTTTTTCTGGCCCTTGGTTTTATCTGCCACCGTTTGTTTTTTGGGAGCAGCAGGTTTGGATGTATCACCGGCCGGTTTGGCGGGTGTAAGTGAAGTTAAAGTTCCCGTGGTTTGAGCTGATGCTGCCAACAGGAAGTTAGATGCCACAAAGGCAAACAGGATTTTTTTCATAGCAGTGTTTTGAGTCTTTTAAATTAAGATTATTTCACATAAACACTGCATTCGTCCGTTATTTTTATACCAAGCGGGAATATTTTGCTATGAACGGCAGAAAATAAGGTATCAGGCCATATCGGCCGAAGCAATAGAACGGGCTGCTATCCAGCCACTTGTCCAGGCATGCTGGAAATTAAAGCCTCCGGTAACCCCATCCACATCCAGGATCTCACCGGCAAAATAGATACCCGGTTGTTTACGGCTTTGCATGGTATTGGGGTCTACTTCAGAGAGATTAATCCCGCCACAGGTCACAAATTCTTCTTTAAACGTGGTTTTACCTTTTACAGGAAACTCCTGAGCGGTCAGGTTCCTGATAAGTTTATTCTGTTCTTTGGCCGGGATCTCTGCCCAGCGGGTATCCGGGTTAATATCACTTGCCGTCAGCAGGTATAACCACAAGCGGTTAGGCAAGCCAAATGGATTTTTATTGCCTGTTTTCATTCCTGCATATTCATCGCGATAGGATTGCCAGGCATTCCGCAGATCCTGCTCTGTTTGCCCGGGCAACCAGTTCACCAGCAACGTGAAATGATAATTCATCTCCGCCAGTTGCCGCGCACCCCAGGCAGATAATCGCAGAATGGCCGGACCACTCATACCCCAATGTGTGATCAGCAACGGACCTTCTTCGGCCAGTTTGGTACCCGCCACTTTTACAGCCGCCCGCTCTACAGCTACACCCATCAGTTGTGTAACAGGATTACCCGGCATATTGCAGGTGAATAAGGAAGGTACCGGTTCCGCTATCGTATGTCCGAGTTTTCGTAACCATTCGAACATGGCCGATTTGGGATAACCACCACAGGCAATACAAACAAAATTTGCCCGTATCCGACCAGCGGATGTCTGCAGTTCAAATCCATTTGCTGCAGCAGTGATGCTTTGCACTTCACACTGCAACCTGATCTGCACGCCATATTTATCCGCTTCTTTTAACAGGCAATTGATGATGGTTTGCGAATCATCTGTAATAGGAAACATTCTTCCATCCGCTTCCGTTTTCAGCTGTACCCCTCTTTCTGCAAACCAGGAGATGGTATCGTTGGTATTAAAGGAATGAAATGCTTTCTTGACAAAATTCTGTCCGCGCGGATATCGTTTTACCAGTTCAGGAATCTCAAAACAGGCATGCGTGGTATTACATCGTCCTCCGCCACTGACTTTCACTTTTGCCAGCAGTTTATTCGATTTTTCCACTACGGTTACCCGTAATCCGGGATGCATCCGCGCCGCATTAACGGCACAGAAAAAACCTGCCGCACCGCCGCCGATAACAATTAATTCACCAGCCCCCTGTTGAGCGCTTTTGGATATGTTTGCGTTTGTTGCTGGATTCGCCATTACCTGTATTAAACAATCTAAGCAATGCTTAGACTTCAAAGATAGTTCTTTACACTACGCCAGTTCAGGAACCGGGCAACACCGTCATGATGGCCGCCATCGTCTCAATGCCATTCCACAGATTACGGATCCGGATATTTTCATTTTCTGCATGCTGGTTATTATCATGATTGGCCACGGGAACAGTAATGGTTTTGGCTTTCAGGTAGTTCTCAAACAGGAACAATGGTAAACTACCCCCCATGGTGGGTATCAATACCACTTTATCTGTCGTTGTACTTTTTACGGCTTCTATCACATTTTGTACCACCGGAAGATCCATTGGTGTTCGCTGTGCGTTATAGCCCCCGCTTTTTTTAACACGGGCTATCCGTGAAAAAATTGCCCGCTCGGCATCTGTCGGTTCTTCTTCCGTGATATAATATCCTTGTTCACGGATATGGTTGATAACCCTGTCCTGCTGTTTTTTATAATCATTCCCCGGCACCATCCGCAGGTCAAGTACTGCTGTGGCAGTGGTGGGTATCACATTACTGGCTTTTGCGCCTGTGTTGCCACTCTGCATACCATTAATATTCAGTGAAGGCAGCATGATCGCTTCTCCCAGATCAACGCCGGGCATTTCTTCTCCCACAAAATGCAGTTCTTCTTTCAACTGGTTGCCAACAGGTGGCATATCGCGAAGCGCTTTCTTCTCCTGTTCTGTGAGTGGTATTACATCATCATAAAACCCCCTGATGGTAACTCGTCCTTTTTCATCTTTCATCGATGCCAGTAACTTGGCCAGCATCAAACCCGGATTGGGTGCCCAGTTGCCGTAATGACCGCTATGCAGCGGTCTCGTAGCTCCATACAAAGTGATGTCTACATGCGCATCCCCTCTTGCCCCGAACAGGATCGCTTTTTTGCCCGACTGGTGAACGGGGCCATCACAGATCACCCACAGGTCTGAACGAAGCAGTTCCCTGTTTTTATCGAATATACCGCCGAGATTGGGAGAACCCGCTTCTTCCTCTCCTTCAAAAAAGAATTTGATATTATAGCTGAGCGGCAGGCCTGCCCGCTTTACCGCCTCGTAGCCATTCAGTATGGCCATAATACCGGCCTTATCGTCTGATGCCCCTCTGGCATAGATCCGCCAGTCAGGGTCATATTTACCTGCCCCGGAAGGAAATGCAGTTATTGCAGCACCCTGCTCAAGGGATCCTTTTACCAACCTCGGTACAAAAGGTTTTAACCCCCTGGCCCATTGGCTGCTATCTACCGGCTGTCCATCATAATGTGCATAGAAGATCAATGTTTGCGTGGCACCGGGCACTATCACTTCTCCATAAATAGCAGGCGTGGTTGCCGCATTACCGTCTGATAGCAACTGAACACGCTGAATATTCCGCTGCTGCATCATCTGCATGATAAAAGCTGCATTACGGTGAAGACCGTTTTTATCGACTGCTATATTGGGAATAGAAAGAAAACGGATATACTCCTGTAACCAAATATTTTCCCGCTGTTGGCGGATGGTGCGGATACGTAGTGTTTCCTCCGACTGGGCAAATAACCATGCCGGAAACAGTAAGAGAATAAAATAGGACAAAAATTTCCGCATCTTAGCAGTTTTACCGTAAGATAGCAAGAATTGATCAGTAATAACTGGTGTTCAGATTGGGGTTGGCCTTCTCTGCCGCTTCAATGATACTGTAATCAGAAAGGATCAATGCCTGGTTTCTTTTCACACATACATCGTGTTCAAAATGTACAGATACTTTTCCGTCGCGGGTTTTCACCGTCCAGCCATCATCTTCTGTATACACTTCCCTTGATCCCAGATTGATCATCGGTTCTATGGCGAGTACAAGGTTCTCTTTCAGTTTCGGACCTGTACCACGTTTTCCGTAATTAGGTACCTGTGGATCTTCGTGCAGACTTCGTCCCAAACCATGCCCTACCAGTTCCCTCACAACGCCATAACCATGTTTTCTTTCCGTATGTTCCTGAATGGCAAAAGCGATATCGCCTACGCGGTTATTGGTGATCGCTTTCTCTATGCCCTTGTATAAAGATTCTTTGGTCACTTTTACCAGTTGTAATATTTCTGCTGATACTTCGCCCAGAATAAAAGTATACGCATGATCGCCATGCCAGCCATTCAATATCACGCCCATATCCACAGATACAATATCTCCTTCCTTCAGGGCAATATTATTGGGGAAGCCATGCACCACCACATCATTTACAGAAGCACAAACATTAAAGGGATACCCACGATAATTATAAAAGGAAGGAATGGCTTTGTGGTCTTTCACAAAATCACCACAGATCTTATCGATCTGTAAAGTGGTCATACCGGGCTTGAGCACTTGGGCCACTTCCGTAAGCGTTTTACTTACCAGGGTGGCCGCTTCTTTCATCAAAGCTACTTCTGCTTCTGTTTTATGGATCATCATATTACTTCGTCTGGTCATTTGTCAAAAAAAAGAAACCTGCCGTCCCGCAGGTTGCGGGATGACAGGTTTACAAAGGTCGTTATTTTTACTTAAATAGTAGTGGTAGAAACAGTCTGCCTTCCCTGAACACGACCGCTTTTCATTAATCCATCGTATTGACGCATCAGCAGGTATGTTTCGATCTGCTGTAAGGTGTCCAGGATCACACCTACCATGATCAACAGGGAAGTTCCTCCAAAGAATGAACTGAATCCCTGTGTTACACCTAAACGCTGTGCAAATCCGGGCATGATACCTACCAGTGCCAGGAAAATGGCACCCGGTAAAGTGATCTTGTCCATGATGGAACCGATATAATCTGCGGTAGGTTGTCCGGGTTTTATACCTGGAATAAACCCGTTATTACGTTTCAGGTCTTCAGAGATCTGCTTAGGGTTAAAGATCAATGCGGTGTACAGAAAAGTAAATCCGATCACCATCACAGAGTAGATAACCATGTACCAGAAATTACTGTGATCGTTGAAGATCTTCACAATACCCTGGGCAGAATCAATATTGGTAAAGGAAACCAGTGTAGGCAGGAACATGATCGCCTGGGCAAAGATGATCGGCATTACACCGGCACTGTTTACTTTTACGGGCAGGAACTGACGGGCACCACCAAACTGGCGGTTACCGATGATCTGCTTGGCATAGTTTACCGGGATCTTTCTCACACCCTGTACCAGAATGATCAGACCCATGATCACGGCTACCAGAATGGCAATCTCGATCAGGAAGATCAACAAACCACCACCGCCACGCTGTTCTTTCGCGGTAAATTCCTGGATGATAGAGATGGGTAAACGGGATAAGATCCCCACCATGATGATGATAGAAGTACCATTACCCAATCCTTTATCCTGGATCTTCTCGCCTAACCACATGACAAACAGGGTACCTGCTGTTAAAGTAACTACAGTAGAGAAACCAAAGAATGCTTTATAGGCAGGAAGGATCGCTTCAGCATAACCGGGACTGTTCAGGTAAGCCACGTAAGCACCCGCCTGGAACACAGTTACAATAACGGTGAGATAGCGGGTCCACTGGTTGATTTTTTTACGGCCACTGTCTCCTTCTTTCTGTACTTTCTGCAATTGCGGAACCAGGATGGTCATTAACTGCATGAAGATAGAAGCGGAGATATAGGGCATGATACCC
>SCVK01000431.1 GCA_004297075.1 Chitinophagaceae bacterium | reverse complement strand
GCCCATTAATCTTGGTACAATTACCGAAGCCCTAAAATATGGTGGTGAGTTGATTTTTAATAAAATTGCTCCACAATTAGGTCATTTCTCTGTTAATGCTCAAAATGTTGCCAATAAATTAGGTATTCCTGAAAAATTATCTGAACGCGCTTTAAACACTGTATTAAATGCCATTCAAAAAAAATCACATAATTTTATGGAATCGCAAAAAGGATATGCGCAAATTATAACTGATATGTCGCAATATCCAACACAAGAACGAAGGAATAGACCTCCAATGAAATCTAATTATCCAACAACACCATATGATCAGTTTTTTAATCCTATTTATTCTAAATCTATTCAAAGTTATACTACACAACAACCAACTCCAAACTCGGCTTTTGGATTAGGCACTTTAGGATCTACACCATCGTTCGGAATGAATTCTCGCGATTTATCACCTGCATATATTGGTGGAAAAGATGAATTAGCGGAAACATCATCCATATTTCGGGATACTGGGAAGCGATTGCCAATGAGTTTATTAATGCCTGGAAAGCAAGGTGTTAATATAAAAAGACCACCATCATATAAAAAAATAATGAATGCACCGGTAATTTCAAAAAAACAAGCAATTAGGCGTAAAGTCAATGATAGATTAAGATTATTGGGAAAACCTGAAGTTAATTTTTCTTTGGTAATTTAAATCTCATATAATGATATATATAAATGCAATCTGTAATATTAGAACCTCTTGCTACTAATAAATATCGATCAATTACTTATGAACCTCAATTCGTTCAAATAAGACCATCTAATAGTGCGTTTGTTTATTTAGATGCTCAGGCTTCCACTCTTGAAACAAATAAAGTTAATATGTTACTGTCTTCTATACAACGATTGGGTGATTTTCCATCAAATTTAACAACTTCTATATGTCGGTTAACTGTGTCGTCAGCTGCTGCATTTTATTGTACTCCGAATGTTAATGTTAGAAATAATAATATTATATTTTATTCTTCAATTTCTGGAATTGAGCACTCTGTTATAATACCAGAGGGATTTTATACTACATCATCGGCTCTTATGGATGCTATAGTTGCCGCTATGAATACGGTTTCGGGTGCGTCTGGAATAACTTTCATTAAAACAGCCGTTTTTGGTAATCCTGATATGTGGAATTTAAATGCTTCTGTTGGAGTCTTTTATATTTCTCCATTATGTAATGCGGTGACAAAAGGATTACAGTTATATAATTTTCCTATATCGACTGCATTAGTTACTTCGACTAAAATTGGCACTATGGCATTGTTTTATACGAGATACATTGATTTTACAAGTAATCGACTAAATGCCTATTCTAAATATCAATCTTTGTCAAATAATGGAACTATTAATATAATGTTTCGTTTATTTATTGATGACCCTACAAATCCTCACTGGATAGCTGGCTCTCCAACAATTCCATCATCGCATTCATTTGAACCATCCGATTCATTGACAACTATTGATTTTCAATTAAAGGATCAATTTGGCGATTTGTTACATATTCCAGATGGTCCAGTTGGAACTAATTCAGGGTTTACATGGGATTTAAACCTTAATGTCCAAATTTAAATAAATAAATTTTATAATTTACTTATTCAATAATAATTTTGTTTATGATCATTTAATATAAAACTCGTCTACGGCGAACCATTCTGGCGCGTGTTCTTCTTGCTGGAGCTCTCACACGACGTCCATATGCTAAATGTACAATTTTGGTGTATCCTCGGACATGAACAAGTCCGTGTCTTGTTCGTCTTGTAGTTGGTTTAACGTGAATTAATTCTTGTGGCATTATATATTATTACTATATATTTTTTAAATTAATATTGATTATACACGTCTTATACGTCTTACACGTTTTACACGTCTTGTCGTTCTTGGTTTTAATGTACGTGTTTTTTTTAGTGTTGTTTGAACTTTTTTATTTTGTGCTAATCGTTGTTTATGTCTTGTAATTTCGTGTTTTAATATTGTTTCTTCCTGTTTTAATGTCTGCATTTTTATTCGTCTTCCATGTGCAAAAGCTGGGTGGTGGACAAGATAATCTTTTGCTTCTAATCTGTTCACTCTTTTTCTTATTCTTCTGTATCTTTGCAATCCAAGGGTTGATCTCATTCTGCCAACTGGTGCGACTGGAGACATTGCCGCTGCTTGTGCTTCTATTGCATTCATA
>SCVK01000154.1 GCA_004297075.1 Chitinophagaceae bacterium | reverse complement strand
TGTGGCTGTTGCAGCTTGCATCCTTTTTACCAACACAACCAAAGCACAGGCAGTTAAAATAGGATATTTTGATGAGCAGCTTACCTTATCCCTGTTTCCGGGTATTGGTAAAGTAGATACTTTGCTGTCCAGCTTCCAGAACGATTCACTGCGCCTGGAATATGAAGCACGCGTTTACGAATTCAACCGTGCCGATAGTATCTACAAAAAAGATTCGGCTTCTATGCCCGCTAAAGCACGTGAACTGGCGCAGAAAGATCTGGGTCAGAAGCGTTATATGCTGATCAACTGGCAGCAGATCGGACAGCAGATGTACGAGCAGAAAATGGAGCAACTGCTGAATCCTTACAAACAGCGTATGTTCGATGCACTGAAGCAAGTGATTGCAGAACAGAAATATACCCTGGTACTGAATTCAAATGCCTTATCTCCTTATGCGCAGCCTCCATTGCTGGATAACTTATCTATCCGTACAGCCATGAAGCTGAAGCTGCCTTTAACCAAAGAGATCGAAGATGCCTGGAAAGTAGCGTCCGGTGCCGGTGCAGCCGCTCCTGCTAAAAAATAAGCGAAGAAATTTCCAATAATATTTTGTCAGAACCCCGTCCTTGCGATGGGGTTCTTATTTTTACAGTATGCAGGTAACAAAACCCATTGGTGTGTTTGATAGTGGTTATGGTGGGCTTACGGTATTGAAAGAGATTGTACAAGCCCTTCCCGAATACGACTATCTGTACATGGGCGATAATGCCCGTGCGCCTTATGGTCCGCGTTCATTTGATACGGTGTATCACTACACACTGGAATGCGTGCAATGGTTTTTTTCGCAGGGATGTGAGCTGGTGATCCTCGCCTGTAATACGGCATCGGCCAAGGCTTTGCGTACCATTCAGCAAAAAGACCTGCCCCATATCGATCCCGCCAAACGGGTATTGGGGGTAATCAGGCCTACTACAGAAGTAATCGGTAATTATACAAAAACCGGGAAAGTAGGTGTATTGGGTACCACGGGAACGGTCCAGAGCGAGAGTTACCCCATCGAGATCGCTAAGTTTTTTCCGCAGGTCAGGGTTTTTCAGGAAGCCTGCCCCATGTGGGTACCCCTGATCGAAAACAATGAATATGAGGGTGCCGGAGCGGATTATTTTGTGCAGCAGCACCTGAATCGGCTGTTCAGCCAATCAGGCGAAATTGATACTTTGTTACTGGCCTGTACACATTATCCCTTGCTGATCAATAAGATAAAGCAGTTTGCGCCAGGTGGTGTACAAGTGGTTTCGCAGGGAGAGATCGTGGCAAAAAGCCTGCAGCAATACCTGGCCAAGCATCCCACCCTGGCAGAAAAATGTACCCGTCATGGCCAGCGCAGCTTTTATACCACCGATGCAACGGCCGATTTTGATACCCATGCCGCCCGGTTTTTTGGTAAACCCATTGCCTCAAAACACCTGGAACTGGGCCGTAAATAGGCTTAAAAGCCCCTGAAAAGGCGGTTTTTCGCAAAAAAACGTGCTTCTTCCTTCGTACTTCTAATGGGATTCCCCTACCTTTGCCGTCCTTTCACAAGCAGCAGTATGGTGACTGCAGGCATGAAACGAAATCATATTACCGGGTTAGTAAAAAACTAGAA
>SCVK01000153.1 GCA_004297075.1 Chitinophagaceae bacterium | reverse complement strand
GGTTTACTAAATTCTTTGCATGAGCCAATTAGACTGGATTGTTCTGGTAATTACATTAACAGCCATCATTGCGTATGGACTGTATAAAAGCCGTACTGCCAAGAACCTGGAAGGTTATTTTCTCAGCGACAGGAATATGCCCTGGTACCTGGTACTCTTAAGTATTATGGGGACACAGGCCAGTGCTATTACTTTTTTATCTGCACCTGGTCAGGCATTCACAGACGGGATGCGGTTTGTACAATACTATTTTGGCTTACCTATTGCCATGGTGATCCTTTGTATCACTTTTGTGCCCCTCTTTCATAAAGTAAAAGTATTTACGGCCTATGAATTTCTTGAGAAAAGGTTTGATCTGAAAACCAGGACCTTCACTTCCTCTTTGTTTCTGCTGTCGAGGGGATTGTCAACCGGTATCAGTATTTATGCACCTTCTATTATTCTTTCCTCTCTCATGGGGTGGGATATATTCTGGACCAATATCGTGATGGGAGGCCTGCTCATCATTTACACAGTAAGTGGCGGGGCCAAAGCTGTGGCGTATACACAACAGCTACAGCTGATCATCATATTTGCCGGCATGTTCGTGGCTGGTTATTGTATTGTGCATTATTTACCAGAAGGGGTGGGCTTTACCGATGCTTTACGGGTAAGTGGTGCATCTGGCAAACTGAATGTGATCACCACCGGTATTTCTGAAAAAGGATTCGGCTGGAAAGACCGGTATAACATCATCAGTGGTGTGATTGGCGGTTTTTTTCTGGCATTATCTTATTTCGGTACCGACCAATCACAGGTAGGCCGTTATCTTACTGCCAAAGACAATACCGAAAGCCGGATCGGATTGTTGATGAATGGACTGGTTAAAGTGCCGATGCAATTTTTTATCCTGTTGCTGGGGGCCATGTTGTTTACTTTTTATCAGTTCAATTCATCCCCTGTTTTTTTTAACAAAGCAGTAGCTGAGAAAGCCATGGCTACTCCGTACAAGGATTCGCTGGCCGGTATTGAAAAGAAATTTAATGAGCAGCAGTTGCTGCAACAGCAATTGAGCAAGAATTATGTAATAGAGAATAAGGAAAATTACAAAGACAGTCTCCGCGAAGGATCTGCTAAATTATCCGCGATCCAGAAAGAGTATAAAACAGTTTTGAAAAAAGCACTGCCGGCTGATGATACCAGTGATACCAACTATATCTTTCTCCGTTTTGTAGTAGATTTTCTGCCCAAAGGCATAGTTGGTTTATTGATCGCCATTATCTTCCTCGCTGCCTGGGGCTCTATTGCGGCGGCATTGAACTCGCTGGCATCCTGTACCATGGTTGATTTTCACGTTCGTTTCCGCGGTGCAAAATATGACAGTACTAATGTGCAGCAATGTGCGGATGAATACCGTGTATCCAAATATTACACACTTGCCTGGGGCATTTTCTGTATCGTTACCGCTGAATTTGCCACCGGTATGGGTAGCCTGATTGAAGCGGTAAACGTGTTGGGTTCTTTGTTCTACGGCGTGATTCTAGGAATATTCCTGGTGGCCTTCTATTGCAAGAAAGTGGGTAGTAATGCCGTATTCATTGCGGCCATACTGGGAGAACTCATCGTGATCGCTTTTTTCCTTTTAGACAAATACAATATCATCGGACTCGGCTTCCTCTGGCTCAATGTAGTTGGGGCAGTGGCAGTGGTGTTGCTTGCATTATTCTTACAGATCTTTATGAAGAAACAGAGTGTAATTAGTAATTAATAATTAGTAGTTAGTAATTATTTCGGTTTGTAACCCGTTGGTGTCTTTCTATCAAACTGCGGCAACAGATACCGGAATGAAAGATCAATTACTAATTAATTACTAATTGCTAATTAACCCTTCCACGGCCATTCTTTATTCCGGTACGATTTGATCAGGTAAGCAATTACACCCAATCCAATTACCGTAACACCTCCCATCATCATTTTTTCTCCTGTAGAGAAAAAGATATAACCCCAGATCAGGATAGCAAGTATTACGGGAAGTGGATACAGTGGCATGCGCCAGGCAAAATGCTGTTTACCTTTTCGTTTCACCAGCCATAAAAGTCCAACTCCCTGCCCAATAAACTGGATCAGGATGCGCATAGCGAGAATCGCATCTATCACATCGCGTAATTTGAACAGCAGGCTGAATACAAAAGCGATACCACCCAGGTATAAAAGCGAAATATGCGGAAAATGTTTGGTAGGGTGCAGTTTGGCAAATATTTTGAAAAAAGCACCATCGCTGGCGGCTGCATAGGGGATCCGGCTGTATCCCAATGTTGCAGAAAATACCGATGCAAAAGCTACCCAAAGTATCAGGATGGTGGCAATAGTGGCAGATGTGGAACCGGATAAATGCTGCACAAACTCGCTCACCACAAATTTACTTTTCTGGATCTGTTCGAGGGGTAATACCGATGCTACACTCACATTCATCATCAGGTACAATACGGCAATACCTGCAATGGAGATGAACATACTCCGCGGAATATTCTTTTTCGGGTTCACGATCTCGCCACCCAGATGACAAACATTATAATACCCCAGGTAACTGTATACACTCTTTACACTCGCAAATCCGAGAGCAGCGGCAAATGCATGGTCTACCTGTAATCCGTCATTGATCTGTTGAATGGGTTCGAGAAAGTGTCCGTGAAACAAACCGCCACCAATAATCCATGAAAGCGTAATCAGCACACCCACCCACAACAATACACTGATTTTGCCAATGGCTTCAATCTTCCGGTACAGCAACACAACAATCAGTATTACCAGTCCGCCACTGATACTCTTGCTCTGCCATTCTTCCAGATGGGTGAGGTAGCCGAAATATTGCGAGAACCCGATTGCTGCCGAAGCAATCACCAGTGGTGCCTGGATCATTGTTTGCCACACAAACAGGAAACTCATCAGTTTACCCCATTTAGAACCATAGCCTTCTTTCAGGAAATTATAACTACCACCTGCCAATGGATAGGTAGCACCCAACTGACTCCAGATCATGGCATCAATAAAAGAGAGAACGGCACCAGCCACCCATGCATACAGAAACCAGGGGCCTTTCATGGTCTCCGCCACTACGCTTAAAACCACGAATGGGCCAATGCCCACCATGTCTGTCATGTTGATGGCCGTAGCCTGTAAAAGGCTTATCTTTCTTTCCAGTTTTGGTTGCTCGCTCATGTGCTTGTGAACATAAAACTATTTCTTTGTAAGCAGACAAACCCGTTATGGACAGAAAGTTTTCAACAGTTGATTGGGCCAAAGGGGCCAATATATATGAAGTCAATATCCGCCAGTACACTATAGAAGGTACGTTTACCGCTTTTTTGAATCATTTGCCGCGACTGCGCGAGATGGGGGTGGATATTTTATGGCTGATGCCCATCACACCCATCAGCGAAAAAGAAAAACTGGGAAGTCTGGGAAGTTATTATGCCTGCAGCAGTTATATGCGGGTGAGCCCTGAATTTGGTAACCTCAACGATTTTAAACAGCTGGTGCGGGAAGCGCATATACTCGGTTTCAAACTCATCATCGATTGGGTAGCCAATCATACCGGCTGGGATCATGAATGGGCCATTGCCCATCCAGATTGGTACGTGAAAGATGAGAAGGGGCAGTTTACCGAACGCAACGGCTGGCAGGATGTGATAGACCTGAATTATGACAATGCAGAAATGCGCCTTGCCATGATAGAAGCGATGAAGTTCTGGGTAGATGAATGTAATATTGACGGCTTCCGCTGCGATATGGCGCATCTCGTTACACTGGATTTCTGGAAACAGGCCCGTGCGGCCTGCGATGCAGTAAAACCCCTGTTCTGGCTGGCTGAATGCGAAGAAGTGAGCTACCATGATGTGTTTGATGTTTCCTATGCCTGGGCGTGGATGCATGCCACCGGCAAACAGGCCAAAGGAGAAGCTTCCCTGCACGATGTTCGTGAAGTGTTGCACAGCTACTCACAATATCCCGCGGGTGCCCGCAAACTTTTCTTTACCACCAACCACGATGAGAACAGCTGGAACGGAACGGAATATGAGAAGTACGGTAAAGCCGCCAAAGCCTGGGCCGTATTCACGGCTACCTGGCAGGGAGGCATGCCGCTGATCTACAGCGGACAGGAGAGCCCTAATACCAAACGGCTTGAATTCTTCCACAAAGATCCGATCAGTTGGAATAAGCCGCTGCAATTGGAAGATTTTTACAAAAAGCTTCTGCACTTGCACAAAAACAATCCTGCTATTACGGAAGGAGAAACTTTTATCCTTCCATCCAATCATGATAATGAGCTGATGCTATTCCTGCGCCGTAAAAACGAAGCGGTGGTGCTGGTGGCCCTCAACCTTTCTAACCAGGACCGCCTTACAGTAACCGTACAACACGAATGGCTTACCGGAACATTCACCAGTATTTTCTCCGGTCTCTCTTTTGCATTCAATGGCAAAGAAAGTTTTGAATTACAGGCCGGCGACTATTTCGTTTATGAAAAACGGATCTGATAATGATCCGGTGAAGTGAATAACAACCTTAGCCGTTGTTGGATGCTGACCAATAATATTTGGAATATTTCTTACTATTCTTTATCAAGGAGAGTTACTCGGGACTAAAGTCCCGGAAAATGATTGTTAAGATGATGTCTCCCACGCTCTGAAGAGCGTGGCAAAAGGAATAGACAATTTGCCACGCTCTTCAGAGCGTGGATACACAGAATAGATATGTATCTTGTTGGGGCTTTAGCCCCGAGGAGCAAAATATATGTTCCGTATGGTCAGGTAATCGATAGCGGCGATTGTGATAGAAATTTTGTACGTCAATGACAAAAAAAACGGTGGCCCCAAAGAACCACCGCTCAAAAACATTCGCTCATTCACTCACCCACTCATTCACTCATTGCATTAATCGATATCACTCAAATCCAGGGGATACGGATAAGTACTTTCAAATCCGGGATATACACCTTCAATTTTTACTTTTCTTCCTTTATTGATAGAAAGGATCTTATCCAGTTCATTCACGCTTTTGATTTCCTGGTCGTTCACACTGGTAATGATGAAACCTTCCTGCATTCTTGTTTTCTTCAACAATCCATCACCGATTCTTTTCACCAGCACACCACCATTGATCTGGTTGGCAGCTGCTGTTTTA
>SCVK01000442.1 GCA_004297075.1 Chitinophagaceae bacterium | reverse complement strand
CGCAGAAAGTACAGCGGCCGCTGCTGTGGTACGCCGGGATCGAGGCGCTGCTGGGCGTGGCGGCGCTGCTGTTCGATGGCGTATTCCGGCTGATGCAGGGCTGGCTGTTCGACAGCGTGATCCCTGGGCTGGACGCGGGCTGGACCATCGACGTGGTGAAGTGGGGCGCAGCGGTGGCGCTGACCCTGCCGCAGGCGATCATGCTGGGCGCGACATTCCCGCTGATGAGCGCGGGCCTGCTGCGCCTGCACCCGGATGCCCCGGGCAGCTCGCTGAGCTGGCTGTACTTCACCAACAGCCTGGGCGCGTCGATCGGCGTGCTGGCGAGCGGCTTCTACCTGGTGGGCAAGGTGGGCCTGCCGGGCACGATCCTGACGGCGGGACTGGTGAACTTCGCCCTGGCGGGAGCGGTGTACCTGTCGGAGCGCGTCACCGGCTTTGCTCCGACGCCGGCCCTGCAACCGCAGTCCGGACCGTCTAGCGTCATTCCGGCGGCAGTGCGGGCCATGCTGCTGACGGCATTCCTGACGGGCGCGGCCTCGTTCCTGTACGAGATCGGCTGGATCCGCATGCTGAGCCTGGTGCTGGGCTCAGCGACGCACTCCTTCGAACTGATGCTGTCGGCCTTCATCCTGGGTCTGGCACTGGGCAGCTTCTACATCCGCAAGAAGATCGACGCCTCGGGCGATCCACTGCGCCTGCTGGGCTGGATCCAGGTGGTGATGGCGCTGCTGGCGCTGCTGAGCCTGCCGCTCTACATGCAGACCTTTGACATCATGGCCGCCGCCTTGAAGGCCCTGGCGCGCAGCGAGCAGGGTTACCTGGGCTTCACGCTGTTCTCGCACCTGATCTGTCTGGTGCTGATGCTGCCGGTGACCTTCTGTGCGGGCATGACGCTGCCGCTGATCACGGCGGTGCTGCTGCGCGGCGGACATGGCGAGGGCAGCATCGGGCGGGTGTACGCGGCGAACACACTGGGTGCGATCGTGGGCGTGCTGCTGGCGGTGCACGTGGTGATGCCGCTGCTGGGCCTGCGGATGGTGGTGGTCGTGGGCGCGCTGGTGGACCTGGGGCTGGGCCTGTGGCTGCTGGCACGCGCGGGCGGGACGATGGCGCGCCCGGCGCAGCTGGCGCTGACGGCGGCCCTGGTGCTGGCGGCAGGGTTGAGCCTGCTCACCCGGCTGGATCCGCAGGTCACTTCATCGGGCGTGTTCAGGCATGGCGCGTCCCCAGGAGGGCAGGTGATCTTTCACCGGGATGGCAAGACCGCGACCGTGGACGTGAAGCGGGACAAGAGCGGGGCGACGTCGATTTCCACCAACGGCAAGGTCGATGCGGCCCTGTCTCCGGTTGAAGTGACCAGCGACGACTACACCATGGCCCTGGCGGCACTGCTGCCGCTGTCGATGCGGCCGGAGGCGAAGGACGTTGGCGTAATCGGCATGGGCTCGGGCAGGACCACGCACGCCTTCCTTCTGAACCCCAAGCTGGACCGTGTGGATACGGTGGAGATCGAGCCGGCCATGATCGAGGGGGCCCAGCTCTTCGGAGCCGATGTGGCCCTGGGCTTCTCGGATCCCCGCAGCCATCTCCTGATCGAGGATGCCAAGACCCACTTCGCCCGGCACCGGCGGCAGTACGACATCATCATCTCC
>SCVK01000502.1 GCA_004297075.1 Chitinophagaceae bacterium | reverse complement strand
GGTTTACACCAGTTCCGAGGGCGCCGGCGGCCTGCGGACTCGCAATGTCAGTTTCTTGTCAGACGCTCCTAAAACACTGCGATGGCATCTTGTGCCAGCCATCTAACTTAGGAGACTTCAACATCATGGCAACTTCGACGGCCAGTGCTTCTGCACCGATGACCAAGGAGGAGAGAAAGGTGATCTTCGCCTCTTCTCTAGGGACGGTTTTCGAGTGGTATGACTTCTACCTGTACGGCTCGCTCGCGGCGATCATCGCGCGGCAGTTCTTCTCGGGTCTCGATCCAACATCCGCCTACATCTTCGCCTTGCTGGCCTTCGCGGCCGGCTTCCTGGTGCGGCCGTTCGGTGCGATCTTCTTCGGCCGCCTGGGCGACATGATCGGGCGCAAGTACACCTTCCTGGTGACCATCCTGATCATGGGCGCGTCCACGTTCATCGTGGGTCTGCTGCCCAGCTACGCGTCCATCGGTCTGGCCGCTCCCGTCATCCTCATCATCCTGCGCATGCTGCAAGGCCTGGCGCTGGGCGGTGAGTACGGCGGTGCCGCGACCTATGTGGCCGAGCACGCGCCGCACGGCAAACGGGGCGCCTACACGGCATGGATTCAGACCACGGCGACGCTGGGTCTGTTCCTGTCGCTGCTGGTGATCCTGGGCGTGCGCACGGCCATGGGCGACAAGGAGTTCGGCGAATGGGGCTGGCGCATTCCGTTCCTGGTGTCCATCCTGCTGCTGGGCATTTCGGTCTGGATCCGCTTGAGCCTCAACGAGTCGCCGGCGTTCCAGAAGATGAAGTCCGAGGGCAAGACCTCCAAGGCGCCGCTGACCGAATCCTTCGGCCAGTGGAAGAACCTGAAGGTCGTGATCCTGGCGCTGCTGGGCCTGACCGCCGGCCAGGCTGTGGTCTGGTACACCGGCCAGTTCTACGCGCTGTTCTTCCTGACGACCATCGCCAAGGTGGACGCGACGACCGCCAACCTGTTGATCGCCGCGTCGCTGTTGATCGGTACGCCGTTCTTCATCTTCTTCGGTACGCTGTCCGACAAGATCGGCCGCAAGCCCATCATCATGGGTGGTTGCCTGATTGCCGCGCTGACCTACTTCACCGTGTTCCCGATGCTGCTCAACTACGCCAACCCGGCGCTGGTGGCTGCGCAGAAGGCCAACAAGGTGACGGTGACGGCCGACC
>SCVK01000152.1 GCA_004297075.1 Chitinophagaceae bacterium | reverse complement strand
GTGCTGTTTCAGCCGCGGCGTTCTCCTGTGCATCTGCGTTTAGTTGTTTGTTAATTAAGTTCATACAATACCCGACGGTTTTATTTCGGGGCAGCAAAGGTAGGAAAAGGATGGGGAAAACGGAGGTTTTTGGGGGATTTTTGAGGGGAAATGGGGCTGTTTGGGGGGATTTGAAGGGGAGATATGAAGAAAATATCGAATATCGAACAAGGAATATCGAATGTCGAAGGGGAATGGGGCCCAGGTGGTTAATATTAGGATAAGTGAAGAACTGAAGAAAAAGAACAAAAAGGCAGGATCCATGCAGACCCATAGTTAGGTTCCGGTACTTTTTTCATTCCCTGCATCTTTCTTGCCGAATAGATATGACCCGATCACATACAGTACCCATAGCACAGAATAGGCGATCAACCCCTTTACATTGAACCAGAGATCCTCAGGATCGAACCGGCCATGGATCCTTGTGTGAAACAGTTTGTTGGAATAGGCCTGCGCATACTCGATGAAGGCCCCGAATAAAAACAGGCCGATAAAGATGCCGATATGAATCCCCAGTTTTTTGTTGTTGAATAGAAAATTGCAGAAAGCTGCTGCCAGAAAGTAAAACAGCGCATGCAGTTCCTTATCCATATGCCGGAAAACAGAAGGCAGTTTGATCATAAACCCGATCACAGCCAATACAAAACAACCAATCGTTAGAATTATTTTAGTGGCATTGCTGAACCTGTATTTCATGGTTGTTGGGTTATTCATATAAATATATCACCTATACAAATGTCGAAGCGGGTACACTTCGACATTCGTTATTCCTTACTCGATATTCGACATTCTACAGACTCCTCTCTATCCCCAGCTCAAGTCCCCTCAATTCTGCCAATCCTCTTAAACGACCGATAGCAGTATACCCGGGGTACGCGCCAGATTTCTTCAGATCATCCAGCATCTGGTGCCCATGATCGGGGCGCATGGGAATGGAAATGCCTCTTCTCTTCTGCACTTTTACGATCTCTTTTACTACGGCATACATATCTACATCACCATCCAGGTGGTCGGCCTCATAGAAATTACCAAACGCATCGCGGCGGGTACTTCTGAGGTGGAGAAAATGGATATAATCGCCGAGGCGCTGCACCATACCGGGCAGGTCATTATCCGGACGTACCCCAAAAGAACCCGTACAGAAACAGAAACCATTGGCAGGAGAAGCTACTGCTTTACGCAGGTCGTTGGCATCTTCTTCGGTACTCATGATCCGGGGCAGGCCCAACACGGAATAAGGCGGATCATCCGGGTGGATGGCCATCACCAATCCCAGTGATTCTGCCACGGGCACTACTTCGCGCAGGAAATAGAACAGGTGTTCTTTCAGTTTGGCGCGATCGATTCCTTCGTATTTTTTCAGTGCATCAAAGATCTGTTCGGGTGTAAACTGTTCGCGGCTGCCGGGCAGACCCAGTAAGGTATTTTTACTTAACAGGTCTTTCTCCTCCTGCGTCATGGAAGCAAATTTTTGTTTGCCCCTTTCTATTTCTTCGGCTGTATAATCTTTTTCAGCACCGGGGCGCTTCAACAGGTGCATATCAAATGCAACGAATGCCGCTTTCTCAAAATACAGGGCACGGCTTCTGTCCGGCATTACGTAGGCGATATCGGTTCTTACCCAATCCAGGATGGGCATGAAATTATAGGTAACCACTTTTAAACCGCAGGCGGCCACGTTCTTAAGGCTCACTTTGTATTTCTCGATCCATTCCTGGAAATTGCCGTACTGGCGTTTGATGTCTTCGTGCACGGGCAAACTCTCGATCACGGTCCATGTCATACCCGCCGCTTCGATCAATGCCTTGCGTTCGTTGATGGCTTCTACCGTCCAGACCTCTCCTACCGGAATCTGGTGCAGAGCGCTTACCACGCCGGTGCAACCCGACTGGCGAATATCCCAAAGATCAACCGGATCATCCGGTCCGTACCAACGCATCGTGTGTTCCATTGCCATAACTGTCTTTTCTTTTTGTAAACCTAAAAGTATTGCCAGAGATTTTGCAGATTTCAGTCAGGTAAATCTGCGAAATCGATGGCGGAGGTAGTGAGTGGTGAGTAGTCAGTTGTGAGCACGCCCAATCATACCGACTACTTACCCATTTACCTACTTACCCATTTACCTAATTACCAAAAAATAGTATACAGCGCCGTCAATATCCCTCCTACTAATAATGCTCCTACAGCAAAAGCAGGGTGGAGTTTGAACATGGATCTGTCTATCTCCAGTCCATGTGGTTTCACGCCGCGTTTGTTATCAATAGAGCTGATGATCCACATACCAATGATACAGATCGCGAATACAAAGCCCATCCTGTCGAGGAAAGGGATTTCGTATACGCCATCCACTTTGGCGGCAAAGCCATAGGGTTCAAGGAAAGCCATGTCGGCGATCTTGGGAAGGAACTTGAAGAACACAGAGAATACGAATCCACCCACAGTGGCAAACAATGCCGCATTGGAAGTGGTTTTTTTCCAGAAGAAACCCAGGATGAACATGGCGAAGATACCAGGTGATACAAAGCCGGTGTACTCCTGTATAAATTCAAATCCCCCTTTTTTATCGATGCCCATGAACGGTGCAATGACCACGCCAATGATCAGAGAAAGTACCACTGCGATCTTTCCCACATTCACCAGTTTCTTTTCATCCGCTTCCGGATTGATCTTTTTCTTGTAAATATCCAAGGCAAAAATGGTAGCTATACTATTGGCCTTACCGGCAAGCGAAGCCACTACGGCTGCGGTTAAGGCGGCAAAAGCCAATCCCTTTAAACCGGGGCCTAACAGGTTCAGCATGGTGGGGTAGGCATTGTCCTGCACAATTTCTCCATTCAGCATCATCTCCGACTGGAACGCACCGTTCTGGTATAACACATAGGCAGCAATCCCGGGCAATACAACGATCACCGGCATCAGCAATTTCAGGAAGGCGGCAAAGAGCAGGCCTGTTCTGGCTGTTTTCAGATCGGCGCCCAGTGCACGCTGGGTAATGTATTGGTTACATCCCCAGTAGTTCAGGTTCACGATCCACATACCGCCCAATAATACAGTTAAGCCGGGCAGACTGATGAAATTGGGATTGTCTTTTTTAAGGATCATGTGAAAATGATCATCCGCCTTATCAGTGAGTAGTTTCAGTCCGCTCAGTACACCTGTTTCACCAAATTTTTCCGCTACCAGTGTTAATGCGAGATAGGTAGTAGCAAGACCACCCACTATCAGAAAAAATACCTGGATCACGTCTGTATACCCGATCACTTTCATACCACCCAATGTGATCACGATGGCGAACAGTGCCAGGAATACCATACAGAGGTATAAATGCAGACCCGATATCGCATGAATAGCCAATGCGCCGAGGTATAAGATAGATGTCAGGTTTACAACTACATATAGTAATAACCAGAACACTGCCATGATCATGGCCACCGTACTGTTGTAACGCTGGTTCAGAAACTGCGGCATGGTATAGATCTTATTCTTGAGATATACCGGGATAAAAAAGATGGCCACTATCATCAGTGTAGCCGCGGCCATCCACTCGTAAGTGGCAATGGCCAGACCCATTTTAAATCCGTTACCACTCATACCGATCATCTGCTCAGCAGAAATATTGGAAGCGATCAGTGAAGCGCCGATGGCCCACCAGGTAAGTGATCCTTCCGCCAGAAAATAATCATGAGAAGCGGTGGTGCTCGCTTTTTTCTTACGCCGGTAAACCCAGTATCCGTAAGTAGCTACAATCACAAAATAAATGAAGAAAACCAGGTAATCTGCTGTTTGCAATGATTTCATAAGGGCAGTCGTTTTGGTGAATGGGCTATGGCAATGGTGAATGGTGAATCGTCAGTGGTGAGTAGTGAGTGGTGAGTTTTATTGACCATTGCCAATTCACAGCTCCCTACTCACTACTCACCACTCACTTATAATACATTTCGTTCCATCTAAGTTCATTTTTCAGTTGCGGCAACTGGGTGTCTTTATCAATGAGCACCAGTTCAATACCGGCCATCTCTGCAAAATCTGTGAGATGTTCGCTGGTGAGGTTCTGGCTGTAGCAGGTATGGTGTGCGCCACCCGCCAGGATCCAGGCAGCACAGCCTGTGTGCATGTTGGGATAGGGTTTCCATAATACACGGGCCACCGGTAGTTTTGGCATGCTTTGCATGGGCGCTACGGCAATCACTTCGTTCACGAGTAAACGGAAACGGTTGCCCATGTCTACAATAGAGGCATTGAGTGCCGTACCGGGTGCAGAATTGAATACGAGTCGTACAGGATCTGCTTTACCGCCGATACCCAACGGATGAATTTCGCAGCTGGGTTTGGCATCAGCTATACTCTCACAGATCTCGAGCATATGGCTTCCCAACACCAGGCGGTTATCCGGATTAAAATGATAGGTATAATCCTCCATAAAACTGTTACCGCCTTTTAATCCGCTGCCCATCACTTTCATGGCGCGTACCAGTGCGGCTGTTTTCCAATCGCCCTCGCCGGCAAAACCATATCCTTTTTTCATCAAACGCTGCGCAGCAATACCGGGCAATTGTGCCAGGCCATGCAGGTCTTCAAAGGTATCGGTAAACCCTTTGAAACCTCCCTCCTCCAGGAATGTTTCCAGTCCCAGTTCAATCCTCGCCGCTTCGCGCAGCGATAGATGTTGGGAACCTCCCCGCAGTAAACTATCTACCAGCACATAACTGTCTTCATATTCTTCCACCAGCAGGTCTATGCGATGTTCGGTTACTCCGTTCACAACTTTTACCAGGTCTCCTACGCCATAGGTATTTACACTGTAACCAAATTTGATCTCGGCTTCTACCTTATCTCCTTCTGTTACGGCTACATTGCGCATATTATCGCCAAAGCGGGCAAATTTAGCCGACTGCCAATCATGCCAGGCTGCTGCGGCCCTGGCCCATGCATCAATTTTACCCAACGATTCCGGATCTTCCCAATAACCCACCACCACTTTTCTGTTGAGGCGCATACGACTCATGATAAATCCGAATTCACGATCACCATGTGCGGATTGGTTCAGGTTCATGAAATCCATATCTATGGTTGCCCAGGGAATATCGCGGTTGAACTGGGTATGAAAATGCAGCATGGGTTTGTTGAGGATCTTTAATCCGCCGATCCACATTTTAGCTGGGGAGAAAGTATGCATCCAGGCAATCACACCAATACAATCAGTAGCAGCGTTGGCTTCCATACAAACCGCCTGAATTTCATCGGCGGTTTTTACCGTAGGTTTATATACCACACTTACCGCGATCTGCGAAGAACGATTCAGCGATGCCGCAATGGTTTGCGAATGCTGCGCTACCTGCTGCAGGGTTTCATCGCCATATAAATGCTGGCTGCCTGTTATGAACCAGAGTTCCTTCTTTTGTAAGTCAATCATATCGGTCTGTTTTCGGATAGTAATGATTATTTACTGATCAAGGTAATGCCTTTTATGGTTGATGGAAACCAAACCGTCATTTCTCCCTGTCCGCGGTTGGCCCAGCTATAATAAGGGATTGCGGTGAAGGGTTGTTTTCTGGTAGAGATACTGTTCCCATTTTCTATGATCACTGCCGGCAGTTCTCCCTGCAACACCGTAACGCCCTGCAGCAGATCAGGTTTGAATGCTGCGGTGAGAGAACTACTTTCAGGTAACAAAAGATTCGCCACTTTTCCATTGTTATCTGCCCACTCGGCACAATACACAATCGGCCCTCTTTGTAAAGCCAGTTTGCCGATATTGTCTGTCAGATTCGTATCTGCTTTTACTTTCCTGATCTCCATTGGCAATTGCAGACTTAGCTGGTCTCCTTTTTTCCAGTTACGTTTGATCAGTGCATATCCGTTTTCCATTAGATATTCGATGGGTTGTCCATTTACTTTGATTGGAAGCTGTGAGGCTGCTGAAGTGTTGGCAAACCAGTATAACTGGGAAGGCATGGCCTGCTGCTGTGCCCATCCGGGAATACGGATCCGGAGAGTAAATGCGTTAGGGATGTTTGTCTGAATGGTAAAACCCAGATCGCCATCCCAGGGATACTGATTCTGCTGGGTGATCTGAATGGGCTGTTTGTTCACGTTGAACTTTGCCGTTCCGTTAATGAAAAGATTTACAAACACATTGTCGTCTTTTTGTGCATATACATACCCGGGAATGGAAGGGATCAGTCTTACGAGATTGGTGGGACAGCAGGAACATTCAAACCAGCCGGAGCGGCTTAATTCGATATCTGCATGTTTAAACCCGTTGGTGATCTGCATGGCATTGGTGTAGAAAAAAGATTTTCCATCAAGACCGATGCCGGAGAGTAATCCATTGTATAGGATCTTTTCCAGCAGATCCATGTATTTGGCATCGCCATGCAATAAAAACATGCGGTGGTTCCAGTATACATTGGCTATGGCGGCACAGGTTTCATTATAGGCTGTGGCATTGGGCAGTTCATAGTTATTACCATAGCGCTCTCCGTTACCAATGGCCCCGGCTCCGCCCTGTACGTATAATTTCTTTTCCACCAGGTTGTTCCAGATCTTATCAACGGCCCGCAGCAAACTGTCATCGCCGGTAAGGGCCGCCACATCTGCCATGGCTGCATAGAGGTAACCGGCACGCACAGCATGGCCGATCGCTTCCTCCTGTTGTACCACGGGCAGATGGTCCTGCCAGTAAGCGCCATTTTTCCAGGGATCATTACTTTTGGAATCATACCCTGTATAATGGCCCCTCGCCTCAATAAAAAATTTAGCGGTACTGAGGTATTCTTTTTTGGCAGTTACCCGGTATAGCTTTACCAAGCCCATTTCCACCACTTCATGACCCGGGGCTACGGATCTTTTACCCGGACCAAATACACTGCATACCAGGTCCGCATTTTTTACAGCTATGTCGAGAAGGTTCCTTTTTTTAGTGGCCATAAAATGTGCCACAGCAGCTTCGTATAAATGACCGGCATTGTATAGTTCGTGACTGAGTTCTCTTTCTTTCTCCCATCGTTCTTTTCCTGACCAGGAATGTACCACGGCGGGATTGATCGTGCGCGATGTATAAAGATACCCATCCGGCTCCTGAGCATTACCGATGATGGTGATGAGGGAATCGATGTAGGCTTCCAGTTGAGGATCGGGATATAAAGCGAGTGAGAAAGAAGCTCCTTCAATGGTTTTGTAAATGTCCGTATCATCAAAGGGGTAACGTGTACAGAATTTCCCCTGCTTCTGTGCCGCCATGATAAAATTCTTAACCCTGCCGGTACTCTCGCATCGTTCAAAAGAAGCAGGAATGGTAACGGTTCTGTTGGTCTGGATGCGGGGCAACCAGAACTGATCGGTAAAACTTACCTGTGTAAAGGGTACAGACTGAATTGCATAATCCTTCTGTTGTCCAAAAAGAACAACAGAAAAAAACAGGCTACACAACAGATATATCGGCTTCATTGCAGACTATTATTTCACAGAAAACTGATAGCGGGTAACAGAACTATATTTTTCTCCCGGTTTCAGGATGGTATTGGGAAAGGAGGGTTGGTTAGGACCATCAGGAAAATGCTGTGTTTCCATACAAAAAGCAGCATGCTGCGGATAAATTGTATTGCCTTTTGTTCCCTGCAAGGTTCCATCCAGAAAATTACCGGTATAAAACTGGAGGCCTGGTTCTGTGGTAAATACTTCCATCAGCCTGCCACTGCCGGCATCGTAGGCCGTCGCAATTTTTTCAAGACCGTTTCCTTTTCTGTTCAATACCCAGTTATGATCGTAACCGCCTTTTACTGCGCTCATCTCTTTGCCGATCGCTTTCGCAACCGTAAAATCGAAAGGGGTTCCTTTCACCGAAGGTAATTGGCCGGTAGGGATCAGTAAAGTATCTACGGCTGTATACTGATCGGCCTGTATCATTACTTCATGATTGAGGATGGTATTTTCTTTTCCGCCAGATAAATTGAAATAGCAATGATTGGTAAGATTCACCGGTGTGGCTTTATCGGTGGTTGCCGCGTAAGAGATCTGCAGGGCATTATCAGCGGTAAGTGTGTATACGACTTCTACAGAGAGGTTACCCGGGAAACCCTGGTCACCGTCTTTGCTCGTATAGGTTAATAACAGACTGCTATCTCCTGCCTGTTTGGTTGCTTTCCAGATCACTTTATTCAATCCCTGTACCCCTCCGTGCAGTGTATTGCCATTATTGTTGAGGGTCAGCTGGTAGGTTTGTCCGTCGATAGAGAATTTTCCTTTTGCAATGCGGTTCCCATACCTGCCCACGAGGCATCCGAAATAGGGGTTGCCTGCCTGGAGATAACCCGCCAGTGAATCAAAACCCAGCACCACATCTCCCATCGTTTTATTTTTATCCGGCACCAGGATATTGGTTACAGTGCCGCCATAATTCAGGATACGCACCTGCATTCCGTTGGGATTGGTAAGTGTGTATTGGGTAACCGTATCGTTGTTAATAGTGCCGAAGGGCTGTTCTGTGAGCTGAAAGGTCATAGCAGCAGTTTCTTTGGTTTTATCCTGGTTATTACAGGCAAACAGGCATAGTGATGCGGACGTGAGTAATAAAAAGAACTGTTTTTTCATATAGCGGTATTTTAAGCAATCGTTGGTTTATGACTGGCCGTAATAACTATCCGGACCATGTTTTCTTTCATAATGTTTTTGAATCAACACCTCTTTCAATCGCGGTGCCTGCGGGTTGATCTGTTCTGTTAACCAGGCCATTTTGGCCAGGTTCTCCAATACCGCGCTGTTATATACCGCTTTGGCAGGCGTGCTGCCCCAGGTAAACGGTGCGTGGTTGCCCACGAGCATCATTTCCACTTCTTCGTAATTAAGTCCTTTTTCTTTGAAACAATTGATGATCTGGATCCCGGTTTCATACTCGTAATTTCCCTTGATCATGGTATCACTCATCGGTTGAGCACAGGGAATATCGGCCGTGGTATGATCGGCATGTGTGGTGCCATACACAGGTATATCACGCTGGCTCTGTGCCCAGGCAGTGGCATAGGTAGAATGCGTATGCACAATGCTGCCGATTTTTGGCCAGTGCTTGTATAATACGGCATGGGTAAGTGTATCGGAAGAGGGACGCAGATCTCCCGCAACCGTATTGCCTTCCAGATCAACGATCACCATTTTTTCGGGACTCAATTCTTCATAGGCAACACCACTCGGTTTAATCGCAAATACACCCAGCTCACGGTCAATCACACTCACGTTACCGAAGGTGAACAACACCAGCCTGAGTTGGGGTAACTGCCGGTTGGCTTCGTAGGCCGCCTGTTGAATATGCTGATATTTCATACGTTGCAAAACAGATTTAAAAAAACGAAGGGCCGGCACTGTTCTCTCAAATAATCGTTAGTACGCTTGCCCCTGCGAACATTGCTCACAAGTTAGTTTGTTGTTCTATAAATTCACCCAAACGGGAATAGTTTTGGTATCTTTTTTCATAGAGCCGGTTTTTTACCGGATCAGGAGAATATTCCAGGTCAAAACCCTGCCCCATGTCCGTTATAGCTTCTTCCACCCGTCCGTAGATCCCGGCTGCAGTGGCTGCAAACATGGCTGCTCCGAAGGCGCAGGTTTGTTCGCTTTTGTGGATGCGGATGGGCATATTCATCACATCGGCCATCATTTGCATGATAAAGGGCGATTTGCGGGCCACCCCACCCAGACCGATCAATCCCTTTACCGGAATACCCTGTTCGCGGAACCGGTCCACAATTTTCCGGGCACCAAAACAGGTAGCTTCTACGAGTGAGCGGAACATACGGGGTGCATCGGTTCCCAGGTCAAGACCGGTGAATGCGCCTTTTAATAACTGGTTGGCATCGGGCGTTCTTCTTCCGTTTAACCAATCAAGTGCCAATTCATCCTCTTCAGACACATCGATCTCTGCCGCTTTTTTACTCAGTGCAGTGATCATCTCCTCTACGATCTCTGTTTGTAGTTTTTCGGCCAGCGTGGCGTCGATCAGAGCAGTATGCTGTAACATATTCTCCAGCGGCCAGACCAGCAGGTTGCGGAACCAGGCGTAAGCATCGCCGAAGGCAGACTGTCCGGCTTCCATCCCCATCATACCGGGAATAATAGAGCCGGGTACCTGTCCGCAGATTCCTTTGACCAGTTTTCCCCGAACTTCTTCCATGGGTGCCACCAGCATATCGCAGGTAGAGGTACCCATTACTTTACTGAGGTGATAAGGCTCAATCTGCCCACCAACTGCCCCCATATGACAATCAAATGCGCCGATGCCCACCACTACATCTGTAGGAAGGCCCAAACGTTCAGCCCATTCGGGCGAGAGGGTACCGGCAGCTTCGTCGGCCGTATAGGTTTGTGTAAATAATCTTTCCCTGAACCCGCTTAATAATCCATCCCATGTGCTGAAAAATTCTTCGGGTGGTAACCCGCCGAATTCTTCGGCCCATAAACTTTTATGTCCTGCACTGCAGACGCCTCTTTTCAGCTGTGTAATATCTTTTCCACCTGTCAGCAGAAAAGGGATCCAGTCGCAATGCTCTACCCAGGAATGAATATTCTTTCTGACTTCCTCATCTTCACGAAGTACATGCAGCAGTTTGGCCCAGAACCATTCGGAGGAATAAATGCCCCCAACAAACTGCAGGTAGTTGGTCGGAAATCTTTCTGCATGCAGATTTAATTCGTTGGCTTCTTTTACCGCCGTATGGTCTTTCCACAACACAAACATGGCGTTGGGATTGTCTTCCAGTCCGGGTAACAGTGCCAGTGGTGTTCCGGCATTGTCTACCGCTACAGGTGTAGACCCGGTGGTATCCACAGAGATCGCTTTTACAGCAGCTGCAACCATACCACCTGCTTTCTCCAGGCAGGTTTTGATCGTTGCTTCAATACCTTCGATATAATCAGCCGGATGTTGCCGGAACCGGTTAGTCGAAGGATCACAATACAATCCTTTTTTCCAGCGGGGATAGGCATATACAGAAGAAGCAATCTCCGTTCCATCTCCTGCATGCACCAGAATGGAGCGTACCGAATCGGTACCGAAATCAACCCCTATCACAAACTGGTCTGTTGTTTTCATGTTCAGTTGAATAATTGATCCAGTTGCGGATCGGTATAATCATTGACAAAACAGCAGATATTGCTGTAGTTACTAAATTCTTCTTTGGTATGCATGGTAGTGAGTACCACAGTTTGCATACCCGCCCGCGCTGCTGCTTCTACTCCTTTGGGCGCATCTTCAAAAACGATGCAATCGTCATAAGGTACCCCTAACTGATCTGCACATTTGAGATAGGTTTCCGGATCGGGTTTACTGTTCAGCACCCGCTCGGCCGATATGATCACCGGAAAATGCGGGCGGATCTGCAAACCATCCAGTACAAAATCAATATTATACATGATCGCTGCAGAACCAATGGCCATGGGTATGGATGCCTTCCCGGCTTTATCTAAGAACGGATGCAGCCCGGGTAATAGTTTCAGCATGGGACGAAATGCAGCCTGGTAAGCCGTTTCTTTTTCATAACTCATGCGATTCTTTTCTTCTTCTGAAAACCTGCCCGGAAAGATCCTGTCGAGCAATTCATTGTTCTTGCCATAACATTCTTCTTTCATCTGTTCCATGCTGATATTTGCTCCGAGACCATTCAATATTCCATGCCATGCTTTAATATGGTATTGCATATCATCAATCATGGTTCCGTTGAGGTCGAAAAGGAAAGCGGGGTTCTTGGGCATGAGGGCTTCTGAGTTCTAAGTTTTAGGTTCTATGTTCTGAAATTGCAGGATGGTGTAGCAGAAGTCAATTCAGCACCTGTACACCTGTAACTAGTAACCGGTAACCAGCAACCAATACCTGCCTCCTGTTCATTAAATAAACCGATTGATCAAATTTTCCAGGTATTCCTGTTTCCCACTCGCTACTTTGGGTTCGCCGTTGGCGATGGCAAAGTCGCGGAGACTTTCCAGGGTAAGTTTACCTGTTTCAAAATCTTTACCGGCTCCTGTATCGAAAGATGCATAGCGATCTGTACGGATCTTTTTATAATCTGAATGGTTCAGTACATTGTCTGCCACAATCAGTGCCCTGGCAAATACATCCATACCACCTACATGGGCATAAAACAGATCGGCCGGATCGGTTGAGTTACGCCTGCGCTTGGCATCGAAGTTAATTCCGCCACCGGCAAAGCCACCTGCTTCCAGTACCACCAGCATGGTTTCTGCGAGTTCGTTGATATTGTTGGGGAACTGATCGGTATCCCATCCATTCTGGTAATCGCCGCGGTTGGCATCCATACTGCCCAATACACCTGCATCGGCCGCCACCTGCAGTTCATGCTGGAAGGTATGACCGGCCAGTGTAGCATGGTTCACTTCAATGTTTAATTTAAAATCATTCAGCAGATCATACTGACGCAGGAAACCGATCACGGTTTCGCTATCATAATCATACTGGTGTTTGCTGGGTTCACAAGGTTTGGGTTCGATGAAGAATGTTCCTTTGAATCCATTTTTCCGCGCATAGTCCTTTGCTGTATGCAGGAAACGGGCCATGTGTTCCTTCTCGCGTTTCATGTCTGTATTCAGCAAACTCATATACCCTTCACGTCCGCCCCAGAACACATAATTCTCACCACCCAGTTCAATGGTAGCATCCAGCGCAGCTTTTACCTGTGCACCGGCATGTGACAATACATGAAAATCAGGATTGGTAGCTGCGCCGTTCATGTAACGGCGGTTACTGAACAGGTTAGCCGTACCCCATAATAATTTTACACCACTGGCTGCCTGTTTCTGTTTGGCATAATCTACCACCGCCTGCAGTCGCCTTTCGTTTTCAGGTACATTATCGGTATAATCTACCACATCCACATCGTGAAAACAGTAATACGGAATATTCATTTTGGTGATGAATTCAAAAGCAGCATCCATCTTGTCTTTTGCCCTTTCTACGGCATCTGCTTTGGCGTTCCATGGGTACAGATGGGTAGGTTCTCCAAAAGGATCGCCGCCATTACCTACAAACGAATGCCAGTAGGCACAGGCAAAACGTAACCAGTCTTTCATGGGTTTGCCGGCCACCACTTTATCTGCATCGTACCAGCGGAAGGCCAAGGGATTATCAGTGCCAGGTCCTTCATACTTCACCTGGCTAATACCCTGGAAAAATTCTTTGTCGCCTGTTATTACTTTCATGTTGTTATGATTTAATCAGTTAATAATGTTGGATCATTTGATTTTTTCTTCCAGCAATGATTTCCAGTCCTGGTACAACGCATCATAGCGTTGGGTATCGGAAGGTTCCACTACTTTCAGTTTCTCCATATTTACAAAAGCTTCTTTTTCGCTGTTGTAAATGCCCGCACCAATACCTGCACCGAGGGCGGCGCCCACACTTCCATCGCAGGCATACAATTCAACAGGTACACCGGTTACATTTACAAAAGCCGCTGAAAATACATCACTGAGGAAAAGATTGGCCCTGCCTGCACGGATCACAGCGGGTTGCAAACCATTTTCCCGCATAATATCAAGTCCGTACCGGAAAGAAAAAGCGATACCTTCCTGAGCAGCCCGGTAAATATGTGCTGCACTGTGTTTATTGAGATCGATATTGAGCAGATGGGCGCCGATGGTTGCATTATTCAGCATTCTTTCCGCACCGTTGCCAAAAGGCAGTACCTGTAAGCCGTCGCTGCCGGGTGCAACAGTAGCTGCTGCCTCATTCATCTGGGCATAACTAAGCTGTGCACCGGTAATATTCCGGACCCAGTTATTCAAAATACCCGTTCCATTGATGCAAAGTAACGTGCCCAGCCTTTGCTGTTCCGTGGTATAGTTCACATGTGCGAAAGTATTTACACGCGATTGTTGATCGTAAGCCAGTGTATCACTCACACTATAGATCACACCGGATGTGCCGGCGGTGGCCGCAATTTCTCCGGGTTGCAGTACGTTCAGTGATAAAGCATTGTTTAACTGATCGCCAGCTTTGTAAGCAACAGGGATACCTGCCTGTAAAGAAAGTGAGGCGGCTATATCGGCCTGTAACAGTCCGTGAGGTTCGAACACCTTTTTAATTTCTGGTATCAGTGATCTGTCAAAACCATAATATCTGAATATATCATCAGATAAACCATGTTGGGCGAAATCCCAGAAAATACCTTCCGACAAAGCAGAAACGGTAGTGCTGGTCTGCCGGGTAAATTTCATGGAAATAAAATCACCCGGTAACAATACCTGGTGAATCTTTTCGTATACCGCAGGTTCATTTTCTTTTACCCATGCCAGTTTGGAAGCCGTGAAATTGCCGGGAGAATTCAGCAGGTGCGATAAACATCTTTCTTTACCGATGGCCTGAAAAGCACGGTTACCCAATGGTACGGCACGGCTATCGCACCAGATAATACTGTTACGCAATACTTTCTGTTCTTTATCTACCAGCACCAGGCCGTGCATCTGGTACCCGATACCGATGGCTGCGATCTGCCTGGGATCATACTTACCGCTCGCATGCGCCATGCGTATGGCCTGCTGCACATGTTGCCACCACATTTCGGGTGATTGTTCCGCCCAGCCCGCCTGCAATGAAGTGATACCTGATTCCGTTTCGGGGTACCGCGCAGATGCCACAGACTGCTGTGTGACCGCGTTGATCACCGATACTTTGATTGATGAAGTACCCACATCTATACCTAATAATAACATATGTTTTTTAGTAACGCTTTTGTATCCGTTTAAATAAAGTCAGCTACTCCCTGTTGTTTGCGTACCCATTGGCTACCTATATTCATCAGTTGGCAGCAATACAGCTTGTGAAAATTCACAAAAGGAAGCATTAGCTAACTAATGTCGGGAGATTTTCTGAATTTGTAACCGATTGCATTAAATATTTTTACACAGTGCCTTTCGCGGGCTAAAGCGGATAGATTACCGGGGTGGCCAACCGGTTCTGTCATACGACATACTGGGTAACCTGATCAGGTATCCTAACGGGGATACGGTCCATCAATACCAGCAGTGGCCTGCGAAGGGAACGAAAACGATGATCGTAAAAAGGAACCGGGCACAGCGGTTTATTTTTCAATTCCACTTATATTGCAACCGATTGTATTATGCGACAAGAAAAAGAAATAACCATTTACGATATCGCCAAACAGCTCGACCTGTCTGCGGCAACCGTAAGCCGTGCGCTGAAAGATCATCCCTCCATCAACAAGCACACCAAGAAAAAAATAGCGGAACTAGCCGCCCGGCTGGGTTACCGATCCAATACTTTCGCCAGTAACCTTCGCCAACAAAAGACCAACACCATTGGCGTGATGTTACATGAATTAAGGAGCCAGTTTATGACTTCTGTGCTGGCCGGCATAGAAAAAGTGACCACAGAAGCCAATTACGACCTCATCATTGCACACTCATCAGAAAGTGCCGCCAAGGAAACGGCCAATGCTGTAAACCTTTTTCACAAAAGAGTAGATGGTGTCATCGCTTCGCTGGCATTTGATACGGCCAACCTGGATCATTTCGCACCCTTTGAAAAAAAAGGCATCCCGGTGATCTTTTTCGACCGGGTATTTGAAGAAGCAGATGGCGCCAAAGTGATCATCAATAACCGCAAAGCGGGGTATGAAGCCACTTCTCACCTGATAGAACAGGGCTGTAAACGTATCGCCCATATTACCGCCAACCTCCAACGAAATGTATATGCAGAAAGGCTGAAGGGCTACCAGCAGGCTTTGGCCAAACATGGACTGAAGTTCAGCGAGAAACAGGTGATCGTGGATGATCTCAGCGAAGAAGCCAGTATCCGTTCTGCCAGGAAGATCATGGCCATGCGCCCAAGGCCGGATGGCATCTTTATCACCAATGATTTCTGCGCTGCGGTATGTATACAGGTGCTGAAAGAAGCGGGCATCCAGATTCCGGAAGATATTGCCATCGTGGGTTTCAATAACGATGCCATCTGCAAGATCATTGAGCCCAAATTAAGCACCATCAATTATCCGGGTATCGAGATCGGCGAGATCGTTGCGAGGAATATGATCAATCACCTGCAGGGCCATTCAGACATCAACCTGACCAATACCATTATTATCAAATCAGAATTAATTGTGCGGGCATCATCGTTGAGAAAGAAGAAGTAATTCTGTAAC
>SCVK01000151.1 GCA_004297075.1 Chitinophagaceae bacterium | reverse complement strand
GGACCAGACAATAGTTCTACTGTTAACCTGCTTACCCAGAAAAACTGGACCGTGTTCAATGAATTCAAGTTCACTGCCGGTAAACATGGTTTGAAAGTAGGTGTGGATTGGGAGTACAGCGATGTATTCAATGCCTTTATACAGAATACATTTGGTAACTATACTTTCCCGAACCTGAATGCCTTTTTAACCAATGCGGCACCCAGTGCCTATAGTTACGGTTTCCCGCAAATTGATAACGGCAAAGGCGATAACACCAATGCTGCTGCCAAATTCAAATACGCTTCAGGTTCCTTGTTTATCCAGGATGAGTACAGAGCCAATGATAACCTGACCCTGAATTTTGGTATCCGGGCAGATTATTCCAAATTCCTGAGCAAACCTTGGGAAGATGTTTATACCAACACGGTTGCCATTCCTAAATTTTCGCAGTACTGGGATCTGAAAGGTGCCCGTTCTGGTGCTACACCAAAAGTGCCTATCTCTTTCTCTCCCCGCGTAGGTTTCGTATACAAAATACCTGATGAGAACATGACCGTACGTGGAGGTTTTGGCCTGTTCGTAGGACGTATTCCATTGGTATGGCCTGGTGGTGTGTATAATAACAATGGTATCTTCATTGGAGGTTATACTGCCAACAGTACACAACTGGCGCTGATCCGTTTCCGCAACGATCCCAACAACCAGTGGAAACCAAGCGAAGTGGGTGCCGGCGTAACCAAAGGACCTTTGAACCTGGTATCTTCTGAGTTTAAACTGCCTAAGATCTTCAGAGCTTCTCTGGCCGTAGATAAACGCTTTGGCGATGGTTGGTCCGGAACACTGGAAGGATTTTTCTCCAAAAACATCAACGAGATCAACTACACCAATATCAACCTGCTGCCTCCTGTAGGAAAAGCCGTAGGACCTGATAAACGTAATGTATATTCTACTGTTAACAATGCGAAAATTCCGATTAACGCAGATGGCAGCAACCCTTACGATAATGCCATCCTGTTAAGCAATAACACAGACAAAACGGGCTTTGCGTATGGTACAACAATCAGTTTAACCAAACGTACCCGTACCAACTTCACTTTCGAAGTAAACTATAGCTATGGTAACTCTTTCACGCTGAATGAAGGTACCAGCTCTGTTAACCTGAGTCAGTGGAGGTTTATGGAAACCGTTAACGGACGTAACTATATCACCCGTTCTATTTCTGATTTCAGCGCAGGTCACAGGATTTTTGCTTACCTGAGCAAGAAATTTGAATATGCCAACAAGTCGCTCGCTACAACCATTACCCTGGCTTATACCGGACAGTCCGGATCTCCACTTAGCTATGTATATGGTTCAGGAAGCATGACAAGAGACGATGGTTTAGCAGGTGGTAACGACCTGATCTACGTACCAACCGCTGGCGATCTGGCCAATATGACTTTTGTAACCGGTAGCGGTGTAACTGCTGCTCCTGATGTACAGAAAGCTGCCTTGAATGCCTATATCGAAAAAGACGAATACCTGCGTAACCGTCGTGGACAGTATGCAGAAAGAAACGGAAGCCGTTTACCATTCACCAATATCGTTGACCTGAAAATTGCACAGGACTTCAATATCATGGTGGCCGGCAAACGTTACCAGTTCCAGTTAACTTACGATGTATTTAACTTAGGTAACCTGCTGAACAGGGATTGGGGCCGCCAGTATTTCCAGAGCAACGACCAGTTTTCGCTGGTACAGTTTGCCGGGTACAAGAGTGCAACAGACCTGACACCTACTTACCGCTTTAACCCGAATATAACTTCTGCATGGGGTGTTAGCACAAGTACCAATGCTGCTTATGCCGCACGTTGGATCAGCCAGTTAGGTTTACGTTTCACGTTCTAACCCTACTTTATCCAGCAATATAAAAGAGGCTGTCTCGTTTGAGACAGCCTCTTTTATTGTATCCAGTCGTTGCATTAGTAGTTAGTAATTAATAATCAGCAATTACTAACTACTAATTATTAATTACTAATTATTCAATCCCCATCCCCATTTCAAAAATGCGGGAAACGCTTTTCCCCAGGTAGGTACATCATGTTTACCATCTTCCAGTTCCAGGTATTCGATATGGGCATCGGTATATCCTTTTGCTTTTAATTCAACAATCAGGTCAAGGGCATCATCAATGGAATCAATGATCCCATTTTTATTCCTGTCGGCGGTTTCATCCAGTTTACCACACTCCAGGAAAAACTGCAACCAGGGATGAAAATGCCCCTTGCGCACCTGCAGGTGCATCAAACGGTCCAGTTCATCATCGTACCCATCATCATAGCCTTTTCTCCTCCACCACAAAGAAGGACTGAATAGCCCTACTTTATTGAACTCACTGGCATGGTTCCACACAATATCCATCGCACTTAATGCGCCGAGTGAGAAGCCCGCAAAAGACTTGTGTTTAAAAGAAGGCGCCTGGTAGGTTTTGCGTATATAGGGCAATAACTCTTCAAAAATAAATTTACTGTACAGTCCCGCTTTGGCACCTCTGCCCTTGAAATCGGCCGAATAGGCGGTACCGTATTCCATTTTCCGTTCCGGCCCGCAATGGATCCCTACGCAGGCCAGTGGTTCAATGGTTCCGGAAGAGATCAGCTCATCCAGTATTTCATCAAAAGCCATGGTGTCCAGATCCTGCCCATCGTTAATGAGCAGCAGACTTAACTGGTCGGCCTGCATTTGCGGAAGCGGGAGGTACATATCTACCCGCACTTCCCGTTCCAGGTATTCTGAAGCTAGAGTAAACTGTTCTACGGTTACAGCAGAAAGTACAATCGGTTTGGTATCAGCCATGTTTCCAAAAATAATGGAATGATCACAATCTGGCCCTATGAAATCTCCACAAACCTGTCTAAGGGAGCAGGTAAACCAGCTCTCTTATGACAGAAAATATTTATACGGGCAGTTTTCTTATTTCAAATCAGTTTCGCTAAATTGACTACGGAACCTATTACGGAAACCTCATTATTTACCAAACGATTACTTATGAAAAAGATCGGCATACTTTTCGGCCAGGAAAGAAGTTTTCCCATGGCTTTTGTGGAGAGGATCAACAGCAAGAATATTCCCGGTATTG
>SCVK01000150.1 GCA_004297075.1 Chitinophagaceae bacterium | reverse complement strand
AAGCAGAAGGTATTATTTCACATTCTTGCTGATAATGCCTCCGATCTCAAACATAGATACCTGTGCTTTACCGAATAAAGGTTTCAGCAGTGCATCTGCGTTGATCATTCTTTTGTTCTTTGCATCCTGCAGGTTGTTCTTTTTGAAATAGTCCCACAGTTTTTTAACGATCTGTCCGCGTGATAATGGTTTGTTACCAATCACAGCCGCCAGTTTATCATTAGCGGTCATAGGAACTAAAAGGGCAGGGTTTGCTTTTCTTTTGGCAGCTTTTTTAGGGGCTGCTTTTTTGGCGGCTTTTTTAGGAGCAGCTTTTTTCGCCGCTTTTTTGGGAGCGGCTTTTTTTACTGCCTTTTTGGGAGCAGCTTTTTTAGGAGCAGCCTTCTTGGCGGCTTTTTTTGGGGCAGCTTTTTTCACTGCTTTTTTTGCGGGTTTCTTTGCAACTTTTGCCATAATGTTTTAGAATTTAAGTGAACAGGTCAGTTTGCAGCCTCAAATTACGTAAATCCTGCCTTTTAAAGGCATAGAGTAATTCACATTTTCTTACCTATTTGGGGGAGAAATAGATTATGGATGTACCAATGTTGTAGCCGGCTAATATCCAGGTTTGTTCCATCAGTAACGAAACGATACTTGAAACGGCTGGTAAATGCGGGAAGATCACGTTCGACCAGTAACGAATACGGTGAATTGGCAGATCGGGTAAGGTTTCAGTAAAAAGTGGCAAAATCGTCCGCCGGCATGTGACAGCTTATGCAGGATATTTTAATAGGAATTGATTCATTGTATTGAAAATCAATTCATTAGCAAGTATTGGAATATGATAAATCAGGGTGTTTTATTGCCTATTCACTATTCACCACTCACAATGGATCTTTTGTCAGATTCATTTTCTTCACTGTGCACTTACGCATTTTGCTATTCTACACATTTCCTGGAGGTTGGTTGTTACCCGTTCCAGAACATTTCAATTTCTTCCAGGCTTTTGCCCTTGGTTTCTGGAATTTTTTTCCAGGTGATATAAAAGGCATACACGCTGCACAGTGCAAATACAAGAAACGTAACAGATGCACCTGCTCCGTTTAACAGTACCGGGAAAAACTGTCCTACAATCCAATTGGCAATCCATAAGCTCATGGTTGAAATAGCCACCGCTTCGGCCCTTACTCCCGTAGGGAATATTTCAGATACCACCACCCAGGTAACCGGTCCGAAGGAAAAAGCAAAGCAGGCAATGAACAGGATTACGGGTACCAGTACCAGCCAACCACCCGAAATATCCGTAGCAAACAGGAGCGATGCCAGTAACAAAGAGAAAACGGCTCCACCAATACCCCATAAAAGCAATGGCTTGCGGCCCGCTTTGTCAATAAAGTAAATGGCTACTACGGTAAACAACATATTTACGATCCCGATGGTTACCTGTCCGCCCAGTGCTTCGCCTAATTGAAACCCTGCTTTTTCGAGTATGGAAGGTCCATAGTAAATAATGGCATTGATACCGCTGAATTGCGATAAAGCCGCTAATAAGATACCGATAAATAATGGACGTTTGAGTTTGCCGCTGAATAAAGTGGTTATTTTAACGGAGCCGGCCGAACTGAGTGAATCCCGGATAGCAACCATCTCTTTAGCAGCATATTCCCTGCCCGATATTTTTGTGAGGATGCTGTCTGCTTCCTGGGTTCTGTTTTGTAAAGCGAGCCAGCGGGGACTTTCCGGAATAAAAAGCGACATCAGCAGGAAGATAACAGCGGGGATAATACCAACAGCAAACATACCACGCCAGGGTTCCAGTATAAATACCCGTTCTGCCCATCCTGTTGCAGCAAGTTGGGAAGCAGAAGCCTGGATATACGAGTTGGAAAAATAGGCCAGCAGGATACCAATGGTAATGGCTAACTGGTAGTAGGTAACTAATTTACCCCGCAGCTTAGCAGGAGCCATTTCAGAGAGGTACATAGGGCAGATCACAGAAGAAACACCGATACCAACGCCCCCAATGAGTCGGAAGATGATGAGCATAAAAACGCCCGGTGTAACGGCACACCCGATAACGGAAATGATGAACAGTAAGGCAGATAAAAACATTACTTTTTTTCTGCCCGACAGGTTGCTGAGTTTTCCGGTGATGGCCACACCGGCAATGCAGCCGACCAATGCAGAGCTAACATACCAGCCCTCCATGAGAGTGCTCATGTGATACTGTTCCTTTACAAAGCTGATGGTGCCTGAGATGACGGCTGTATCAAAGCCAAATAAAAATCCACCCAATGCTGCCGTAATGGTGAGCAGTGTTAAGAAGCCGATATTAACTTTATTTACATTTTTCATGGTTGTGTATTTTAACAGTGTTCATCTTTTACGTAAGCCACTACGAGGTATGCTTTCTCTTCCGGTTCTGAGCAAACCTGGTATTCTCCGGCAGCGGCCGGTATGATAAATGTTTCGGCATAATGAAATACCTGTTGCCTGGTTCCGGTATGTACGTTAATGTGCGTTCCCTCTACCAGCATACAGCAATGGCAGTGGCCGTTAGTGGAAATGGTTATCTGTCCGGTAAACTCATAGCGGTCAATGCGGTAGAAATGTTCGGAGTGGGTGGGCAGTTTAAGTTTTCTGCCGCCTGGCCACTCAGCTTCCATAACAGGGTGAGAGATCAGTTGCTGCTCCACGTAATCACCCTGCCTGTCGAAGTATAGATTATTAAACGCATGTTCAATATTGATCGGGCGAGGCTGTCCGTTCAGATCCAGTCTTAACCAGTCGTACATTTTAAAAGTAAAAATATAAGGGGTGTTACTGATCTCCAGCACCATATTGTTTTTTCCGGATGCATGAACGGTGCCGTTAGGGATGAGAAAGAGATCGTGTTTGTGAGCTTCTTTTTTCTGTATAAATTTTTCAATATCCACTGCCACCGATTTTTCCTGCGCATCGGTTAAAGCGTTTTTCAGTTCTGCAGCATCAATCCCTTGTTGAAAACCGAGGTACACACTGGCGCCGGGTTCACAGTCGAGTATATAATAGGTTTCATCCTGTGTAAAATTTTCACCAAATTTTTCTCGGATATAAGCAGGCCGGGGATGACATTGTACAGATAGGTTACCCCCGTCATAGGTATCAAGAAAATCAAAACGGATCGGGAATTCATTACCAAAACGTTTGGCTGCTTTGCCCAAAAGGTTTTGGTTATTCATGAATAACAGGTAATCGAAAGATACTTCCAGCAGGTAGTTGTTTCCTTCCAGCACGATGCCGTTCTCTGGTGTAATCAGTTCAAAAGACCATGCATAATTGATCTCGTCCTGGTTTAGTCCGGCAATTTTCTTTTTCATCCAGTTACCGCCCCATACACCGGCTTCGAACCATGGTCTTGCCCGCAGTGCATGACTGGTCATGTCAAGTAAAGTGTCGCGGAAATCGTTACCCTGCATCCAGGTGATGGTGGAAATCCGCTGTTCATCAACCATATAATCAATTGCAGGAAGCAGTTTTTCCTTGTGTTTGTTCAGCACGGGCCAGTCAACAAAATAGAAGCGTTTGTAGGTTTGTGTGTTGGATAAGGGTTCTGTTACACCGATATTGGTGATACTGCCGGCCCGCATGCGGTATTGAATCTCGTTTTTGGGTGTATCTGCATAAATCAACGGCCCCTGCCAGTTACTTAATGCAGCACCGGTACCATACACAATACAGATGTCGGCCGAGGGGTCTGGTTGCAGCAAGTCTATTTTTTCCTGGTCAAAAAAGTCAGCCAGCTCACCGGTATATCTTTTGCCAAAAATGGGATCGTTGCCGTTTAAGTGCTCCACCAGCATATTGTTGATGCTTGCGCTATCATGCAGGCAGGTGCTGATATCGTACCAGTATACTTTCCGCTTGTTTGCCTGTAAGGCTTCCTGCAGCTGTTGCCTGAAGGGTTCCCATAGTACACCTCCATATCCATCAATAACAACTGTTTTTTCATTATGTATTTTTTCGGCCAGGGAATGAAATCCCGTGAAAACCGGGTGAGGGCTTTGGTAAGAAGGGAAAACCTGGTACCCGCTTTGTTCTGACATATCGGTTGATACAGGTAATAATGGTTGTGTTGATTTTCGGTATGTATGGATCATTGTGTTTTCAGTTTGTGGATAGTTATCGGATGGAGCCTGTAAAGCGGCACCGGTTAAAATACATTCTTCTGTATCGTTACAATACAGGATGTTCAGTGCCGATATCAGAGGGGCAAGTTCTTTTGTTAAAGCAGCACCGAACAGGTGATGGGCTTTTGACAGGTTGCCACCTACGATCAGCTCGTTACAATCGAATTGTTGTAACCAGGGTAATAAAAAAGTTCCCAGGTTAGTGCCGAATTGGGTAAAAATGGATCGCGAAACAGCTGTATTACTATCGGCCAGTTCCTTAACTGATGTAAGTTGTGTGCCGGTTTGTTGCTGATATGCCTGAAAAAACCAGCGGGTAGAAATATACTCTTCTGCAGTTCCGGAAAGAAAGGGTTGGTTATACAAACAACCATTTTCCGGGATGGCATCATCCGCAGTAACCAGTTTGCCTTCTTTCATAAAAGCGGAACCTAATCCGGTTCCGAGGGTAATGCATACGGTTCTGCTGCTACGTAACCGGTGACGTTGGTATACGCCGTATGCAAAACAATGCGCGTCATTAAAAAAATGGAAAGGCATATTATGCAAGCCGGTAACGGTTTTTAATGCCTGTGCTATATGAAGTCCGTAGGTAGCGGCAAACTTTCCGCCTACACCGGTTATTTTGCTGATCCCTTTTTTGTAGTCAAAAGGCCCCGGGAAGGCCAGGCCAATGGAATTGATGCCAGGGGAGGTTTTCAGAACGGTCAGGATACCGCCGGCAATATCGTTCACGATTTCATTGGCGGAGGCAGTGCTGTTTATTTGTTTCCGAAATACTTCCAAAGTAGGTTCTCCTTTTCCGGTAATATCAATAACACTGAAAGAAGCATGGCTTCCTCCGATATCTATCCCCATCCGGTTGGTTACTGCTGTCATATGAGTGATCGGGTTTTCTTATAATGATTGTTGTGTATAACTAAGGCGTGATGCGATTTTAACGTTTTGTATTCCTGCTGAAATGGACTGCTGTTTATTGCCGGAACAGTGCTGCTTTCATTTTTTAATGCCTAAAATAATTGTTGAAAAGGTAGCCTGTACTGCGGTTTGTATACTATGCTGCAGACACAATACTAAATAAGAAAACCTTCATCAACAACTTAATTGACGCAGAAATTGCGTAAAAAAAAGGAGGCAAATATTTTACTTCATTTAGCAAATTTTGGCGTTGATACCCTTTGTGCAACTATCTATTTTTGGAAGTACAAGTATCCTATTCTGGTTTGGGCTGTTTCGTTGAAACATAGCCGGGTTGCCATATCCCGGCTAATAGCATGCAATGTGTATGCCTGACACAGAAGAAATAGTTGTATGCCTCAGGCATTTTCTTTAACACTTAAAAACGATAAAAACAAGGCCATGACTCAAAATCAATTTTTAAAACGATTGCTACTTTTGTTTTGCGGGTGTTGCCTGTACCTTATCTCCTTTGCACAAACCGTTGGTGGAAAAGTAACTGATGAAAATGATGCCCCATTAGCCGGCGTGTCTGTACAGGTTATGAATACTGCCAAAGGAACCACAACTAACGAAAAGGGAGAGTTTACCTTGCAGGCACAGCAGGGGGCAACGCTTGAGTTTACATTCATTGGTTATGTAACAGTTACCCAGAAAGTAACGGGCAGCTATCTGACTGTTAAAATGAGTAAGAGTGCAGATAATGTACTGTCTGATGTAGTAGTAGTGGGATATGCCACGCAGAAAAAAGTGAGTCTCTCCGGCTCCGTTTCTGTAATTGGCAGAAAATCGTTGGAAAACAGGCCTGTTACCAATGCTATCCAGGCATTGCAGGGTCTTTCTCCAGGCCTGGTGGTTACCCGTTCCAGCGGACAGCCCGGATACGAAGGATGGAATATCAATATCCGTGGGGTTTCTTCGTTAAACGGAACCAATAACCCGCTGTTGATGGTGGATGGGGTAGAATATGCCAACCTTACCCTGATTAACCCGGATGATATTGAGTCTGTTTCTGTGTTGAAAGATGCTTCGGCCGCTGCCATTTATGGTGCCAAAGCCTCTAATGGTGTGATGCTGATCACTACCAAAAACGGTAAAGCCGGTAAAGTAACGGTGAATTATACCGGTATGTTCCAGAATAAAAGTCCACTGAGTCTTCCTAAAACCGTTCCTTTTAATATCAGTGCCACACTGCAGAACCTGGCCAATAAAAACAACGGCGGGGCCCCTTCCTGGAGTGATGCACAGATAGCCATGTTCAAAGATCCCAATACCACATTCCTGCCTACCGATCCGGCCAATACATTCTATTATAGCGAGATGGATTATGTTTCCATGACTGTAAAAAAGAATATCGGCGCCGTATCACACAATATCAACTTAACCGGCGGTAATGAGAATACCAGGTATTTTATCGGACTGGGTTATAACGACAACAGCGGTATGCTGAAAGTAGGCCCCGACAGGAATAAACGTTATAACGCAAGGATCAACCTAACTACTAAATTCAATAATATATTCAGTCTTGATTCCCGTTTGTCTTTTACCCAGAATAAAGTAGAAGCGGCGGCGGGTTCACTGGATGGTGATTATGGTTTGCTATACAATATTTATAACCTGAGACCGATCACCCCGGTATTTGTTCCGGGCGATGAATCAAAATATTTATCAGGTGTTAATACCTATGCTACTTTAAAAGATGGTGGTTTTAACAATACAACGCAGAATGTGCTGGATGCCGTATTTACTTTTAAAGCAGATAACCTGGTTAAAGGTTTACAGTTAAGCGCCAACTATAGTCCCCATCTGGAGCAGAGTGTGCAGGATATGTTCTTTAAAACCGTACCCATGTACAGTTTCGTAAAAGCTTCCGGCACTTTTGTACAGAACGCATGGGTAAACAGATCCAATTCGCTTAATAAGTACCGGATCTCTCAAAGCTCCTATACCTCCAATTTCCTTGCAGATTATGGTACGTCTTTTGGCGAACATCATTTACGTCTGCTCGGAGGTGTACAATACCAGGGCTATAATTTTAACCGGATGAATGCCAGCCTTACCAACCTGATCAACAATAACCTGGCTACCCTGAATTATACCACCAATGCTACATTGCCGGTAACCTCCATCTCAGATGATCTGCAGGCAAATGCATGGCAGTCTTTTTTCGGACGTATTAACTATGATTATAAGAATAAATATTATGTAGAAGCCACTTTGCGCAATGATGCCAGCTCACGCCTGGCACCCGGTAATCGTGCACAGACTTTCCCCGCTTTCTCTGTAGCATGGCGTATGTCGCAGGAGAAATGGATGGAAAAGATCAAATTCATCAACGAGTTAAAAGTAAGGGCTTCATGGGGTAAACTGGGTAATGCACAGCTGGGTCAGTTGTACCAGAACAATTATCCATCCATAGCCACACTGGTAAACGGCGTATATCCCTTTAACAATGCCGCTTCCACTTTTATTTACCAGCGGGCACTGCCCTCTGAAGCACTTGGATGGGAAACAGTTACCACTACCAATATTGGTATCGACTTCTCCCTGTTCCAGAGCAGGCTGAGTGGAAGTTTTGATGTGTATGAAAGAGTGAACGATAATATGCTGATCCCCGTTAACCTTCCGGCAGTATTGGGCGTAATACCCAGCACTTCTAACGCAGCTGCCATGAAAACAAAAGGTTGGGATCTTGATCTGAACTGGAGAGATAAAATCGGTAAAGTGTCTTATTCTGTAGGATTCAACCTGAGCGATAATAAGAATGAGATCACCAAGTACCTCGGAAACGTAGTGTACAGTGAAGGCGTGAACCAGGCATTACCCGGTATGCCCATCAACTCGATCTTTGGGTACAGATCAACAGGTTATTTTCAATCGGCAGATGAAGTAACGCAAAGCGCCAAACAGTTTGGTGCTACCAACCAGGGCCCTGGCGATATTAAATACCAGGACGTGAATGGAGATGGTGTGATCAATGGTGGTACCGGTACCCCGGCCAACCACGGAGACCTCGTGTACCTTGGCAATACAGCTCCCCGCTATAATTTTGGTATCAATCTCGGTGCGCAATGGAATGGCTTTGACCTTTCTGTTTTCTTTCAGGGAACCGGCAAAAGGAACATTATTCTCTATCCTTACCAGGTAATTCCATTTGGACAAAGCTGGCGCTACCCGCTGGATAATTATATTGACAATTACTGGACAGAAGGCAACCGGAACGCCAGGTTCCCAAGACCTATTGCCGGTGGAGGTACCAATATGCGTATCAATAGTGCTTTTGTACAGGATGGTGCTTACCTCAGGCTGAAAAATGTACAACTGGGTTATAGCATACCTGCAGAGCTGCTGAGTAAGTACAAGATCCAGAAACTGCGTGTGTTCTTCAGCGGACAGGACCTGTTTACCATAACCAAAATGTGGTACAAGTATTTCGATCCGGAAAGTCCTAACAATGTTTCATACGCATATCCCTATTTCAGTACGTATGCATTTGGTGTAAATGTTACCTTCTAATTTCAGAAAAACGGGAGCAGGTGCAGTACTGTAAAAACCTGCTCTCTTTTTTGAGATCCAGTCATTAAAAAATAAAATTAAAATCATGATAAGGAAATATCATTTCAGGCGTATACTGTGGGTCTTACCGGCAGCCATTCTCTGGCTGGCGGGTTGTAACAAGAACCTCGACCTGCTTCCTGAGTCGCAGCTGGCAGATGCCAACTTCTGGAAAACGACTTCAGACCTGAGCCAGGCCTGTAATTATCTGTATACATTTTTAAGTGGGCTGAGTACGGATGATCCTACCGGGTATCCTACACCGCTGCAGGATAATTATTCTGATAAAACTTTTGGTGCACGCTCTGTAGGTTTTGGCGATGGTTCCAGCACGGCACCGGCTACTTCCAATGAGTGGTCCAATTATTACAAAGCCATCCGCGCAGCCAACAATATCCTGCAAAAAGCGCCGGGTGTTACGGGCGATGCCGCCACCATTAACCGGTATGTGGGCGAGGCCCGCTTTTTCAGAGGCATGGCTTATTTTGAACTGGTAAAGAGATTTGGTGATGTTCCTTACATCAACAAAATTCTGACACCAACGGATTCTTTACTGTATTCAGCACGCACTCCCCGCCAGGCGGTTATCGACAGCATTTATGCTGATCTCGATTTTGCAGCTGCTAATTGTCCGCAGCCGGATGTAATGCCTGCAGCAGAATATGGACGTATCACCCGTGCCGCTGCACTCTCGTTCAAGGCAAGAGTGGCTTTGTTTGAAGGAACCTGGGACAAATTCCGCGGTATCAGCACAGCAAACACCAACCTGCAGGTAGCGGTTACGGCAAGTAATACCGTAATAACAGAAGGGAAACACAGGTTGTACACTTCACAGGGAGCCGAAAGTTATTTCTATGAATTCCAGTACGATGGTGGTGCCAATGGAAACCCGATCCAGTCAGTTCCCGGTCCGCAGGTGAATTACACCTATGCTACCAACAAGGAGAACATACTGGTAAGATTATACGGCCAGAACCAAAGCAATAATATTGCTTCGCATTCTTTTGGCAGAACCTATCTTGACCAGGCCAATATTGCACCTACCCGTGTGATCATGGATGCATATTTATATAAAGACGGATTACCGCAGGGTAAGTCTGCTTTTGATTCATCCAATAACCAGACAAGTTCTTTAACCGAGTTCCAGAACAGGGATCCCCGTATGTCCATGTCTGTGTATAACAGAACCTTGATCACACCATCTGTAGGAGGGTTGATTCCTTATGTGGCAGGTATTACGTATCGGTACCGGAAATACTGGATTGTGAGCGACTGGACAGCCAATGTCAGCTTTATCAATTTTAACGTACTGCGTTATGCAGAAGTATTGCTCACCAATGCAGAGGCCAAATTTGAACTGAATGGTTCTATCAGCGATGCAGAGTTAAACCAGACCATTAACGAGATCCGTAACCGCGCCACTGGTAACGATGCAAGCAAATTGCCTTTATTAACCAACGCATTTGTAACAGCCAATGGTTTGGATATGCGCACAGAGATCAGAAGAGAAAGGGCCATTGAATTATCATTCGAAGGGCTGGCTTACTGGGATCTGCTCAGGTGGAAAACAGCTGAAACAGTATTGCCGCAGGCGATTTTGGGCAGGAAATATTTTGCCGCAGAAAATCCGGCAGGTACTACACCCAATCTCCTGAGTGGATATGTGGTGCTGGAAGCGGCGTCTTTCCGCAAGTTTAATCCGGCTAAAGATTATTTGTGGGCCCTGCCAACGCAGGAATTGGCTTTAAACACTAAATTAGCCCAGAATCCTAACTGGTAATTGTTTATAAACACGTTGAAACATGGCAAAGAATCGTTGTCGTTTAATACCATTCTTTGCCATGTTTCTGTGTTGGGTATGTCTGTGTGTCGATGTACAGAGTCAGCAGCCGGTGATACATGAAAGAAATTACCTGTCAACTGCTTTGAATGTTTCTGGTGCCGATTTTTCTCAGCAGGCGGTATCGGAATGGAGAGCCCGGCAAAAAGAAAACTACCTGCGTAAGATCGGGAGCCTGCCTGATTCTGTAAAAGCAGCCTGTATTGCCAAAGCCGACCAGGCGCTTACCTATAACTGGCCCGCCCTGCCCGCCGGTATGTATCTCGAATACAAACAAACCGGAAACAGGGTCAGGTATGAGGCAAAACAGAATGAGCGTAGACATTTTCTGAATAACCTGGTGATCGGAGAACTGATCACCCGCGATAAAAAATACCTGCCCCAGATCCTGAATGGTTTATGGGCCACGCTGGAAGAAAGTACCTGGGAGATCCCGGCAATTGTTGCTTTGCAGAAAGCCGGTACGGATCTGCCCGATCCTGCTGAAGAAATTATCGGACTGGTAGGAGGCGAAACGGCTGTGATGGTGGCTACCATCCAGTATATGCTGTACGACCAGTTAGAAACAGTTTCTCCCATCATCCATAAAAGGGTTTCTCAGGAGTTGCACAAAAGAATACTGGATCCTTATTGGCAGCGGGATGATTACTGGTGGATGGGATTTACAGGCAAAGCCATTAATAACTGGAATGCCTGGATCAATACCAATGTATTACAAACCGTTTTGTTAGCAGAAACGGATACGGTAAAAGTGGCACAGCTCGTCCGTAAAATATTCAGGAGTACGGATCATTTTTTAAACCAATATCCCGATGATGGGGGATGTGATGAAGGGCCGTCTTACTGGAGTATTGCCGGAGGCAAACTGGTTCGTTTACTGCAACTTGCCCATAGTATATCCGGCGGCAAACTAAACTGGTCAGATAACCGGTTACTGCACAGCATGGGTACTTATATTTATCAAATGCATATAGCGGGTGATTATTTTGTCAACTTCGCAGATGCTACCCCCAGAACGGTGCCTGATCCGGGAAGCGTTTACCGTTTCGGAGAAATATTCAACGATGAGCTGCTGAAACAGTTTGGTGCTTACCTCTTCGCACAGAAACAGCATGCCATGCCGGCCAATAGTGTGGTTGATTTTTTAGAAACGGCAGATGTTTTTGCAGCCTTAACCGGAACTGCCGGAACAGCGCCGCTACCGGCTTCCTCTTTCCTGCCCGACCTGCAGGTGTTTACTGCGAGGTCCCAGGCAGGATCCACAGCCGGTTTGTTTCTCGCTGTACAAGGCGGACATAATGGCGAAAGCCATAACCACAACGATATTGGTAATTTCCTCGTGTATGCAAACGGCAAACCGGTGATCATTGATGCCGGTGTGGGCACTTATACGGCACAAACATTCAGTGCCGACAGGTATGAACTGTGGAATATGCAGTCGCAATGGCACAATTGCCCCTTGATCAACGGTGTGATGCAAAAAGACGGGAAAGCCTATGGCGCTACAAATCTTTCCTATAAAGAGAACAAGGGAGTTGTTTCGATTGCTATGGACATAGCCACTGCCTACCCGCCAGCCGCTTTTGTAAAGAACTGGAACAGGCAATTCCTGTTTGATCAAAACAGGAATCGTGTGGTACTATCTGAAAAATACCTGTTTGAGAAAAGAACCGGGAAAACAAAGATCAGTTTCCTGAGCAGTTGTGAAGTGAAAAGGGATACCAACGGGAAGTTGATTTTTTATGATGATAGAGGTACCCGTGTATTGCAGTTAATCTATCACACGGGCGTTACGCTGGCAGAGATAGAAGAGAAATTACTGGACGATGAAAAGATGAAGAACTCCTGGGGTAAAAAAATATACCGTTTAACTTTTGTTATTGATGACAAACAGCTGGCTGGCGAAAACAGGTTCGAATTCACTCTTCCGCCTGGTAACTAAAACCTCACACCAGCATTAACAATACGATTTAGAAGTTTAATGAAGGTTCGCTTATGAAAAATTATTTGATATGGGCCATGGGCTTTCTGTTAACGCCATTGTTAGCCAATAGCCAGGCGGTTATTACGATTACGAATCCCGCACCTGTAACAAGAACCGGAGAACTGGTGTCTGTTGCCTGGAAAGAAGTATTGGCTGCCTACCCGGGTATTGATACCGCTTATTTTGCTGTTACCAACCCCGTAACAGGAAAACAGGTTCCCCATCAATTGGAATACAATGGAGAGAAATCGGTTCAGCAACTGCTGCTCCAGGTTACCATTGCGGCGGGTGCCAAACAGGTTTTACAGATCAAAAAAGCCAAACCACAACCATTTCCATCCAAAACTTTCTGCCGCTATGTGCCGGAACGAAAAGATGATTTTGCCTGGGAGAATGACAAAATTGCTTCACGCGCGTATGGAAAAGCGCTGGAGAATACGAGTGAAGATGCCTATGGGTTTGATGTATGGGTAAAACGTACCGATCAACTGGTATTGGATCAGCGATACCGCATGGGAGACTATCACAATGATCATGGAGATGGAATGGATTATTACCATGTTGGGTTTTCTTTGGGGGCAGGAAATATCGCTCCCTACGCAAATGATTCGATCTGGTATTCCGGAAATTACCGTGGCTGGAAAATACTGGAGAATGGCCCGCTCCGTTCCACCTTTCAGCTGATATACGATGAGTGGAACGTAGCGGCACAGAAAGTAAGTGTGGTAAAAACACTGACCATCGATGCAGGCTCTCAACTGCATAAAGTAGAAGCCAGTTACCATTTTCAGAACACGCCTGTTTTACCTGTAGTGGTGGGTATTGTAAAACGTGACCAGCCGGGTATTACCTTCTTTGATGAACAGAAAGGACTGATGGCTTACTGGGAACCCACGGATGCCAATAACGGTACAACGGGTGTAGGTTGTCTGTTTACACAACCGGTAAAAAATATACTGGTACAAAAAGGACAACTGCTTACTTTACTGGAAGCCCGGCCGGATAAACCGGTAACCTATTACCGTGGCGCGGCATGGGATAAAGCCGCTGAAATTACCAGTGCGGAACAATGGTTTGCCTACCTGCAGGCGTTCCGGAAAAAACAAGAGTTTCCTGTGCAGATTACGATCAAGAAATCTTCCAGATGAACTGATTGAGGGGAAGAACCGGTTTACATATTACGACAGGTCTGGTTCCTGTGAAAGGAGATCTATCAAACAAAAAAAATCTTTATGGCATCACGTAGAAAATTTATACGCTCCGCTGCACTTACTTCATTCGGCTTAAGTTCACTGGATTTGTTGGCAGGCAGGAACAGCTATTCCCGGAAAATCAAAAACAATCCCGTAGTTGTTTCTACATGGGATTATGGGATCAAAGCCAATGTAGGTGCCTGGGATATACTGGGTAAAAATGGCCGGGCCCTTGATGCAGTAGAGAACGGTGTTAAAATTGCAGAAGCGGATCCTTTGTGCCAGACGGTTGGGTATGGTGGTTTGCCAGACCGTGATGGATATGTTACACTGGATGCGAGTATCATGGATGAAGCCTATAACTGCGGATCCGTATCCTGCCTGCAGTATATCAAACACCCTATTTCAGTGGCCAGGCTGATCATGGAAAAAACACCGCATATTATGCTGGCCGGGGAAGGGGCTTTGCAGTTTGCACTGGCCAATGGGTTTGAAAAGATGGACCTGCTTACTCCCAAAAGCCGGAAAGACTGGATGGAATGGCTGAAATCATCGAAGTACTCACCAGAGATCAATATAGAGAACAGGAAATATTCAAAAGAAAATGATCCCATGCCCGGCGGACCTGAAAACCACGACACCATTGGCATGCTGGCGATGGATGCGTCCGGGAATTTGAGCGGTGCCTGCACTACCAGTGGCCTCGCGTATAAAATGCACGGGCGGGTAGGAGATTCTCCCGTGATAGGTGCGGGGCTGTATGTAGACAATGAAGCTGGTGCCGCCACCTCATCCGGTGTGGGCGAGGAAGTGATCCGTATGGTGGGTTCACATTTAGTGGTAGAGTACATGCGTTCAGGATCAGCACCTGCAGCTGCCTGCAAAAAAGCAGTTGAAAGACTGGTTAAGATGAACCCTGTAAAATGTAAGTCAATACAGGTCGGATTCCTGGCACTCGATAACCAGGGTAACTATGGCGGCTACAGTATACAACCCGGTTTTACCTACGCGGTAAAAAGCCATACGGTGGAACAGGTTTTTAAGGCAGATAGTTTTTATAAATAAGAAAATCACTTACATGAACCAACAGACAATACTAGAAGTGTGTGCGTTTCATATCGACAGCTGCATCATAGCAGAAAAAGAAGGCGCTTACAGGGTAGAATTATGCGATAACCCTATTGAAGGCGGAACCACACCGAGTTATGGTACCATTAAACGGGTACGGGAGAAAATCTCCATTAAATTATATCCCATCCTGCGACCAAGATCGGGCAGTTATTATTATTCTGAAGAGGAATTTGAAATACTGAAGAATGATATCAGGATCTGCAGGGAACTGGGTTGCGATGGCATTTCTGTGGGTATACAGTTAATCAATGCGGAAATTGATAAAGAACGGTTTAAACAAATCGTAGCATTGGCCGGCCCGATGGGTGTAACCTGTAACCGGGTTTTTGATTGCGCACCCGATCCTTTTCAGGCATTGGAAGATATAATTGACTGCGGCTGTGAACGCGTACTCACATCCGGACTAAAAACAGCTGCACCGGATGCGGGCGAATTACTCGGCAAACTGGTACAACAGGCCGGTAGCCGCATCAGCATTATGCCGGGTGCAGGTGTTAACTCTGCTAACCTCGCCAAACTGAGAGCGGAAACAGGCGCAACCGAATTTCATTCTTCGGCCCGGAGAGTGGCAGCCAACCCGGTTACCTATATAAATAAGGAGGTAAGCGACTATGGCAATGTATATATTGCGGATGCTGCCGAAGTAAGGGCCATGGTACAGGTACTGAAAGGATAAACTACCTACAAACAAATTGCATTAAACTATTTTCCATGACAAGAATCTTTTTTCCGTTTTTTCTTTTTATTTCCCTGTTATTACAACAGGTATCTCTTGCACAGGCTACTCCCAAAAATAGCCCAGGCAAAAAGAAAACAGAAAATATATTATCAGGAACCATCCATCCCGATGAGATCAAAAGCCTGATGAAAAAAGTAGCCGACTGGCAACTGGCCAATCCTACCGGTAAAGAACTGAACTCCTGGGAGTATGGTCCATTTTATATTGGCCTGATGGCATTGTATCATACCACACATGAAAAAAAATACCTCGCAGCCATAGAAGCCATGGGCGAAAAAGTAAACTGGGAACCCCAGGCCCGTCCATACGATGCCAATGTACTTGCCATTTCGCAGGTATTTCTGGAACTGTACCAGTTAACCGGTAAAAAGGCAATCGTTGATAAATCACGTTTTGTAATGGATGCCCCCATGAAAAGAGAGCTGGTGCCGGATATCAGTTTTGATAAGAATAAATACTGGTGGGAATGGTGGTCGTGGTGCGATGCCTTGTTTATGGCGCCTCCTGCTTTGGCCCGGATGGCTGCCATTTTCAAAGAGCCGAAGTATCGTGATTTCATGGTGCAGGAATGGAAGCGAACGGCCGCCTATCTCTATTCTCCCAAAGACAGTTTATTCTTCCGCGATGATCGTTTCTTTACGATGAAATCAACCAATGGAGAAAAGATCTTCTGGTCGCGGGGTAACGGATGGGTATTGGGAGGGCTGGCCCGTGTAATGCAATATTTACCTATGACCGATTCTGCCCGTCCATTCTTTGAACAGCAGTTCAGGGAAATGAGTTATAAATTAAAACGGATCCAGATGAAGAACGGATTCTGGAGCCAGAGTTTATTGGATCCCGAAAACTATCCGCAAAAAGAATCCAGTGGTACCGGCTTTTATGTATTCGCGTTATCCTGGGGGGTAAACAATGGATTATTACCCCGCAATGAATTTTTACCGGTTATTGAAAAAGGCTGGGCCGCATTAACAGAATCGGTTCATACCAATGGTAAACTGGGTTATGTACAGGAAGTGGGCGATTCTCCTACCAATGTAAAGTATGACGATTCTGAAACCTACGGTACCGGTGCTTTTTTACTTGCCGCATCTGAGTTGTATAAACTACTGGCACCATCGGCAGCAAAAGCTTCGGTTGATGCAGATCCTGCTACGGATGACAGGTCTTTTACACTCAACATGCTGCTGAAAATAGCAGACCCGGTTTTGATCCCCCTCAGTAAAGAACATCTTACCGTACATTTTCCGAGGAAAGAATGGGAAACCAGGGAAAGCAATATCCAGACATCTCCCTTGCAGGCATTTGGCCGTACCTTATCCGGCATGGCACCCTGGTTAGCGTTGGGGCCGGATACAACAGCAGAAGGTGTACTCCGCGCCAAATATAGCCGGATAGCCCAACAGTGCCTCGTGAATGCCACCAATCCCCGCTCGCGTGATTATATGTTCAAAGATGCTACGCAGGAAAGGATTGTACATGCGGCCTATATCGCCTATCCATTACTGATTGCTACCAGTCAGTTATGGGATCCGCTGACAACAGAACAACGCAAACAGGTGATTGCCGCACTGAAAACCCACCGCAATTTCAAACCCAATGAAACCAACTGGCTGCTGTTCCCGGCATTGATCGAAGCCGCGATCTGGAAATTAACCGGCAACTGTGATAAAAAACCGATCGAATACGCGCTTGCAAAACATGCAGACTGGTATCTGGGCGATGGCGTGTATGGAGATGGTCCGGATTTTCACTGGGATTATTACAACAGTTATGTGATACATCCTTTATTGCTGGAAGTGTTACGCAACGCAAAAGAAATGGGTATGCCGGTTAACAAACTGCAGGCGCAGGCCATTGAACGCGGAAAACGGTATGCGGAAGTACTGGAGCACCTGATCTCACCTGAAGGTACTTTTCCTGTGATTGGCCGCTCTTCTGTATATCGCATAGCTGCATTACAGCAATTGGGATATATGGCTTTCCGCGAGAAAAAACTTCCTGCATCCTTAGATCCCGGTGCTACCCGTGCGGCTATCACCGCAGTGATCAGAAGAATGATGCTGGCACCGGGTACTTTTGATGAGAAGGGATGGTTAAATGCAGGCATCGTAGGCGAACAGGTAAATGCACGGGATTATTACAATTACACCGGTGCGCTGTATATGTGTACCGTAGGATTGTCGCATCTCGGTATTCCTGCCCAGGACAGGTTCTGGACAGAAACCGCCGGAAAATGGACACAACAAAAGATCTGGAGCGGAGAAAACCTGGCAGATCAAAGTGTGTTTAAATAACGGTGAAAACGGAAGCTTAGTTTCCCAATTTTTTCAGTTTCGTTTTATACTCTCTCGGGCTGGTTCCCGTTACCTTTTTAAAGGTCTTGGTAAAATTAGAAAAAGTATTAAACCCACTCTGGTAACACACTTCTGTTACATTGGAGTCATCTTTCATTAATTCCCTGCACGCATAACTGATCCTGATCTCGTTTACCACCTGAATAAAGGTTTTGGTATAGCGCTTCTTGAAATATTTGCAGAAGGCAGCTTCATTCATACAAGCTACCGATGCTGCTTTGGCGAGGCTGATATCTCCGAGATAATTTGTCATGATGTATTCATACACCCTGTTCATCCTGTCGCTTTCGTTGTCTTTGGTTTTGGGTACATATCCATCATTCGATAATATCTCGAGCTCTTCAGAAACAGCGATCTCCTGAAGAATCTTCAGCAGCAGGGATATCCTGTCGGGTCCGGTAGCGGTAAGCAGCGATTGCATCAGCGATACCAGTTTGGTAAATGTATCGCCATAGATCCGCAGGCCATTGGCGGCTTTGTCGAGCAGTTTCCGTATCTGGTAGTTCTCCGGAAGATCAAATAATCTGACCCCGTTAAAATCTGAATCGAATTTCAGGATGATGGCTTGCACACCATCGCTCGGTACATCGCTGTCTTTGTCGTTATGCCAGTGATGCGGCAGGTTCTTGCCTATCAGCACCATATCTGTATTTTCGAAACTGCGGATATTGTTGCCTACGAACCTGGAACCTTGCCCTTTCAGGATGGCCGTTAATTCGTATTCCTTATGAAAATGATAGGGCACACTGAAATGAGGGCTGATCCGCTCTTCAATAGAAAAAGAATGGTTCGGCGAAGAACTGTTTTTAATCAGAATCGGCTTCATGGGGGGCAGGCAATCGTTATTTCACTCCCAATGTAATAATTATTTCACACAATCATCACATGGTTCTGCTTTGTATATGTGTTTGATGTGCTATCCTTAATGCCTGTTGGCATCCCCTTTTTTTTCAGCCGGATCTCAGGCAAATATTGTATTCATTTTTGCAAATTAAGAAGCCGGTCTTTCTGGCAAACATGAGTTTATTTGCTAAGAAGGTTGGAGCCCCGGCGTGTATACTGAAACCGGGAATTCCTGCTTTAACTGAATGGTAGCTTCCGATACGGACCCCGGATAAAAATGGAAACTACCCGCACTGAAATATTACATACACTGATTAATCAAGTTTTCTGCCAAACACGAGAAACGAATGAAAGGATTAAAGCAAAGATTGCAAAAAGGAGAGATACTGATCGGAACATTTCTAAGCCTGGGAAATCCTGTTACTACTGAAATTGTAGGCAATGCGGGATTTGATTGGGTGGTCATAGACCTTGAACATGGCGTGGGCGCTGAGGGCGACGTAGTGCATCAGTTAATGGCATTGAAGAATAGTAATGTGTCTGCCATCATCCGCGTAGAGGGATACCAGCGCCAGCGTATTCACCGTGTGCTTGATCTGGGTGCAGATGGGATCATGTGCCCCAGAGTAGAAACTGCCGCAGAAGCGGAACTCGCAGTAAAAGCCATGCAATATCCACCGGAAGGAATCAGGGGTGTTGCCAAAATGATCAGGGCTACGAGATATGGAGATGATTTTGAGGGGTATCGTGAAACTGCCGGTGACGAATTGCTCGGTATTATCCAGATCGAAACCCTGGCATCTTTACAAGATCTCGATGCCATTGCCCATACCCCGGGTGTAGATGTATTGTTTATCGGACCATCAGATCTGTCTATGGCACTGGGCATTTTTGGTCAGACAGATCATCCGTTGTTTGTTAAAACAATCGGGCAGATCATCAAAGCCGCAAAAGATGCCCAAAAGCAGGTGGGTATACTGCTCTCTGATCCGGCCGATACGAAAAAGTACAGTGAGATGGGCATTCATTTTATAGCCTGTGGTACCGATGCCGGTTTTTTGAGCAAAGGGGCCCAGCAAACCGCCGGGGCCATGCTGAAAGCCATCAGTTTTTCCTAAACGAGCATTTACCTTATTCATTAAAAAAAACAAGTGGGAAATAATATCGGGTTCATTGGACTGGGCATCATGGGAAAACCGATGGCGGTTAACCTGATCAGGGCAGGTTATCAACTCTCTGTGTTTGATATCAACCAGGATGCATTGAATGACCTGGCGCAACAAGGCGCCGTGATGGCAAAGTCGCTGCAAGACCTGGCGGCTAACAGTGATATCATCATCAGTATTCTCCCTGACTCGCCGCAGGTAAAAGAAGTGACCATGGGTAAGGATGGATTGTTGGCCGGGCTGAGTTCCGGTAAACTTTTTATCGACATGTCTACCATAGATGCCGCCACAGAAATCGAGATACACGAAACATTCAGGCAGATAGGCGTTGATACATTGGATGCGCCTGTTTCCGGTGGACAGCCAGGTGCTGAATCCGCTTCGCTTTCGATCATGGCAGGAGGAAGTAAAGCCGCTTTTGAACGGGCCGTTCCGGTATTCCAGGTTTTGGGAAAAAGAATCAGTCACATGGGTGATATCGGTTCGGGACAGATCACCAAATCCTGCAGCCAGATTGCTACGGCCCTGGCAACGCAGGGTGTGATCGAGGCTTTTACACTGGCCAAAAAAGCCGGGGTAGATCTTGTTAAAGTGCGGGAAGCATTGCTGGGAGGTTTTGCAGAAAGTAAAGCGCTCTCCATCACCGGTGATAAAATCATCCGGGAAGATTTTTCTCCCGGCTTTAAGTTGAAACTGTACACGAAAGATTTGCGTATTGCACAAAATACGGCCCGTAGTTACTCGCTTTCATTACCGGGAACACAACTGATGTTCCAGGAAATGGAAACGCTTTTGCAGGCCGGTAAAGGCGAACTGGATTTTAGTGCATTGATACAGGTACTGGAAAATAACTAAGTCTAACGTGTTGTGCTATTAAATGATTCGGTATTTCTTTGGTTAGAGAAATAAAAACAGCTAATTCAGCGTGATCGATAAAAAATTTCTAGTCAGTCCCTGTGGACGGGCCTCATTGGGTTCGGTGTCAAGCGAAGCGAAGACAGATCAGATCATGCGAAGCAGATCTGATCAGAGGCCAATGCAGCCCGGTAACAGGGACGGGGCCCAGC
>SCVK01000450.1 GCA_004297075.1 Chitinophagaceae bacterium | reverse complement strand
CCCAGAGTTCATCGGTGCCGCGCTCTCCCATCACCTCGTACCAATTGTCCTGGGTGAGTTGATAGATGCCCTGAGGCTTGTCGAAATCGGTGGCGATCTTCGCTCGAAGCTTGTTGTCCCCGATCCCGACCGAGCAATGCAGTCCGGTCGCATCGAACACCGCGTCGTGCACCGTCCTCGCGAATGTCCTCGGATCGTCGGTCTCGACGCCCAGAAACGCCTCGTCCCACCCGATCACCTCCACTACCACTCCGAGGGAACGCAGCGTGTCCATCACCGTCGCCGACGCCTCGTCGTACGCCGGCTTGTCGACGGGGAGAAAGACGGCGTCGGGAATCTTCTTCGCTGCGATCCGCAGCGGCAATCCGGATCCCACACCCTTCGCCCGTGCCTCGTAGGAGGCCGTCGACACCACCCCGCGCTCGGTCGGGTCTCCCCTACCGCCGACCACCACGGCTTTGCCCACGAGGTCGGGGTTCCTCAGCACCTCGACCGCTGCGATGAATTGGTCGAGATCGACGTGCAGTACCCAGCGCCGCCGAGTGGCATCGGTCGACGCATGCTCGGTCGTGGTGGTCCCGGTCATGGTCACCAGTGTGCCCGTGGTGTCTCATGGCGCAATGACGAAATCGATATCTCGGACCATCGGCCGCATCGTGCTGGGAGCATTTCTCGTCTTCGCCGGTCTGAGCCATCTGTTCTGGGCGCGCAGCACCTTCGCGGCCCAGGTACCGACATGGATGCCCGTCGACACCGACTTCGTCGTCCTGGCTTCGGGCGTCGTCGAGATCGTTCTCGGTCTTGCTCTCCTGTTCTGGACGGCTCGCTCAGCGCTCGTGGGATGGGTGGTCGCCGCCTTCTTCGTCGCCGTCTTTCCCGGAAACATCTCCCAATTCGTCACGCACACCGACGCGTTCGGTCTCGACTCCGATGCCGCACGCGGCATCCGACTGCTGTTCCAACCCCTTCTGATCGTGTGGGCGCTGTGGTGCACCGGTGCCTGGGCACAGTGGCGCGCCTCGAGTGGACGTCGCAACCGGCGTCACTGAGCGGAGCTGTGCCCGGCCGGAACGATGCCATGGTGCAACAGAGCCACGTCGGGATGTGCGCGCGTACGGGATTTCCACGCATTCTCCCCGTAGGTGTCGTAAATGGGGTTGTCGGGATCGTCCTCAACGCCACGTGAGTGCCGTGCCAGTTCCGGTGGCAGCGTGATGATCGGTACGACGGCATCGAGTGCCGGACTGAGGAAGTACGGCACCGATACCCGGTCGGTACCCGGCCCGGGGGCGATCACCCGATGCCGTGTCGCGCGGAGGTAGCCGCCCGTCGCCACCTCCA
>SCVK01000436.1 GCA_004297075.1 Chitinophagaceae bacterium | reverse complement strand
ATACCAGACATTAAAACGCCGATTGACCTTAAATGAGGCTGTTTTTTCCAGGCGTAAGGGGGAAAGATACCAGTAGTCGTTATTCCTGATTTTTTGAGGCTGAAAGCCCAAATAACTGAGGTAGTCTACCAGGTCGATTTGTTTGGCTTCTCTGGCCAATAGTTTTTCCATACACTTCATTTACTCTTTCACAACTAATCGGTTGCTTTAACAGATACTAACCAGTAATCGGTTTATAGTATTCAGTTTTATGGCGACGATGCCCTCCCTAGAAAGCATTCGTATACCGCCTTCTATTTTTAGCGGATATCGAATGCGGTATTGGTGGGTTATCAGGTCATTGCCCATGCTTGTTTAGAGGCGACAGATTATTCACCGGATGGCTGTAAAAGCTGCTGAATATCCTGCCATAGGAAATACACCCTGGAACGGATCTTAAAGGGCTTTAATTTGCCGTGTCTGATCCAGTCATAGATGGTAGGCTTGGTTACATTAAAAAGGGCGCAAACCTCCGCTATTTTGTAGAGGGGTTTGTAGGTTAGACCGGTAGTTTGCCATGATGGTGAATCCGGTCGCTGTTTTTCGGCCTTGGTCACTTCTTCCCGGATAATTTGGCGAATGGACTGCCAGAACTGTTCCGGCTCATAGGGGAACAGCATGGGGGTAGCGTGGCTACCGTTGCTTAGATTCTCTTTCATCACTTTTCGGATTTAGGGTTGCAACCTACCCTGAAAGACAAGCGGGGAAAAGCTAAGTATACTTAATTTTTACTGGGAAATACATTTAATGAAAATTGTGTGCCAAAATCGAGGTTGATCAGATCGTTTTAAATGAAGTTTTAAAATCAAATTGTCAAAAAAAAAATCGGAGACTATTTTTTCAATGTTTTTGTTGTCACTAATAAACCTGCGATATCTTCCCTATCTATGCTAAAAGAGGTTGGCGTAAATAACTTGAAAATGTGTTCAATATTATTTCAACTTTATATATAATTCAATTCTATCAAATAAAAAAGGGTGTTTTCACCCTTTTTTAATGTTCAAATTAGATGTAAAATTGATTCTAAATCCAATACTCCATTGAGACCATCATACAATCTCGACGTTGTGCCGCTACCTTTATGTATTATTCGGGTAGTTAGTACTAATGATAATAGACCTATTTCCAATAGAAAAAGTCATTTCCTACAGGTTGCATTGTTATTCAAGACTAAAATTTCAGAAAAAAGCAACAGCCCGCCTTTGGATTAACTCAAAATATCACTTTTCGTATTAAATGTAATATTTAAAAGAGTAATTCTTCAATTACAGAATAAGTAATTGTTTTTGAGAAAAACAATATTTCTCTTTCTTATACCACTAACGAAAATTCATATCCTAAGTGGAACGAACTATCTCCAATTTTGATTCAATAACCTATAGAAACATTAACTAATTTTTCTGACTAAACTTTATTTTATGAGAAGACAGAACATGTCAATTACGCTATATTTTTTTGTACTACTTTTTTTTCTCGCATGTCGAAAAGACACAGTAGAGAATCATAATTACCAGCAACAGTTAAGCCCTGCACAAGCTTTCCTGCGAATCGCCGATAACGCAGATCACGAAACACGATTAATTGCCGAAAATTTAGCTAGTGCTGAATTGAAATATCATTTTATCTCAAAATTAGCAGAGGAAAATGGCTACCCAGTCTGGAATAAAATGGTTTCAAGTATTGTTTCTGACCCAACCCAAAGCAAGAACATAGAACGAACTGTTTCAACCAATGGGACTGGAAATAACAGCTACAATAATTCTGGAAGTTCTAGAGGTTTTTTTATAATTCCATTAGTCGATACAATTTCAAAGGAAGTAAAATCATATATCACATGTGAGAAAATAAATGATTCAGCTTTTCGCTACCATCTATACAATAAAAAAAGTATATTAAACACATCTCCACTTTCGGCAGTACAGCAACAAAATATTCGTCCTTTGCTTGGCGTATTTGCGTCTTTTGAAAATGAAATAAATGGGAAACAATCAATTGTATTTAAAGGCGCTATAGATTCATATAAATTTACCAACAGTCATATAAAAAAGGGGACTGCAGTTGATATTACAAATCAAACTTCGGAGTTGGAAAGAAGAACAAATGTAATTCCTTCTTGTAAAAGAGCTGTTTTAGGCATACTTTATATATATAATGAAAATAGTTATGATATGATTATAGTCTTAAGTGACTGCCTTACTTTACCTGATGTTGTAGTAACGGGATATATTAGTGGAGGTGGAGGTGGAGGTAGCGTAAGCTCTCCTGGAATATTTACAGGATCAATTTATGGTAGTCCGCTTGGATCAATATTTACTGGAAGTGGTGGTACAGGAGACGGATCTACAACACCTTATACTGGTTTTCCAGAGGGTTTTTATGGCGATCCATGGAGTGTATACTGGGCATCACTAACAAATTCCGCTAACCTCAGTGCATCAGTCAACTATCTTAAAAATAATTTAACATTGTCTGATGATCAAATTGTTTGGTTATCGCAAAATCAGGAGATCGCTAAAGAACTTGCAACATATTTACTTTCATCTCCAAATGCAAATTCTCAGATCGCAATTGATCACATTGTTAATCTGATGACAAATCTTTCTTATTATTATTTTGTAACTAATTATGCAAATAATAATCCAAATAGTACAGTGTGGTGGGAGAATGATACATGGTTGGATAATCCAGCAAATATTAACTTTGATGTGGACGGTATCGATGATGGATACAAAAAATTAAATGATCAAGAAAAGAGTTTAGTAAGAGTTTATCCTTTGTCTGCCTACAAAATTAGTAAAAACAAAGAGGAAGCTGAGCGACGAGCATCCATCAACTACCCCGGTCAATTGTTAAACTTAAAAGGCGATGCATACCGACACACAATATTTTCAGCGATGAATCAAAGAGATTGTGGTCATGATATGATGGGCCAGAGTATTGCGCGGTTGTTTGGAGAAGCTCATGAATCTAATACACCTGCACAACTTCAACTCGAAAAGCAAATGGATCTTTTTAATAATGAAGTTGGATATACAATAGGAAATGTACTTATTGGAATTTTTCTATCAGATGATGATATTGGATATGCCGCCGAAGACAAATTAAACAATGGATTTCTACGGTACCTAAAGCCACTTCTTACAACAACTCAGGATAATAACTATTGGGGTGCAAATGGCAGTCACGACTCAAATACAGCTACACATGGCATATATTCGCTCACAGTTCTAACACCAACTAATCAATAAATCATGAAGACAATAATATTCCTTTTCACGGTCATACTATATTTGAGCTGCGAAACAAAATCAAATAGTATTCATACGGTTTCGATAGTTAACAATTCATCCCGTAAATTTGATAGTATAATTGTTACAGGCGGTGGTACCAATATTAAGTTTTACAATGTAAAAGTGGGCGAGTCAATTACAAAAGAGTACAAGGTTCTTAAAAAATTTATAGGAGATGATGCATTTGGAAGCATATATTATATGTCTGACAGTTCTATTAATTATTCAGGATTTGCTTATAATTCTTCCCCTGAAGATGTCCCCCACCAAATCCTTTTAACCATTGATAGAGATTTGCGTATAAGAGACTCGATAGTTAAATAATCAGCATAATGTTGATATAATAATCGGTTTTAAAAAAAATATCAGAGGCTGTATCATAATATCTGATACAGTCTCTGTATTTATTATTTACCACACAGGCTTCAGTATATATATGCAGCGAAACTCATCAGTATATCTTTAAATTCACACCTGTTTGACACTTTAAAGCAAAACGGCTATAAAGTTTTGCGAAATAAAAATTAAGAATTGTAATATTTAATACTAATTACGTTTTATTTCTGTGTAGCTTAACTTTTGCTGTAATTCCATTAAAATATCGACTCCTTTTTCGAACCCCATTTCCTCAAAATAACTAATGGCTTCATCAAAGCGATTGGCCATTTCCGTTTGTTTCCTGGGCAAGAGGGTTTTCTTTTTTCCATAAATAAATTCTAAATTCTTTTTCAGGCTCCCCGGATCGACTCCGTATAGTTTCATTAACAAGTTAGCAGACTGGTCATTACAGAGTAGCGTATTCAACCCGCAAGATTTTTCAAAAACATAAAAAACAAGGGTCAATGCAAAATTAGATAATTGAGTCTGGCGGCATTTTTCAATGTGGTTGTGTTGCTTTCGGTCATAGATCTCTTTGGTTGTTTCCAATCTAGGCAAAAAGTTAGCGTAAAATGCAGGGTGGTAATGAAACAGGTATAAAACAACGTAGCTAAAGAGTCCTGCTAGCAGTGTGGATACTAAATAACCCTTTATATCCTGAAACCCACCAGACAGAAAGAAAAACACCAAAGCGGGTAACCCGAATAAAAGGCTAAAATGACCTACTACGTAAGTGAACCAGTAATTTGAGATTAATTGTTGACGGGTGGCAGTTGTGCTCCATTCAGGAACTTCCAATTGAAGTTTCTGGTGCGTTTCCGCAAATTTTGCATCAATGTAGGTTGACTGTAAGGGGAAATCAAATATTATAAAGGACTTCGCTTTCTGCATCAGATCTTTCATCACTTTTCCTTTTTTTAAAGTTACCATTGTTAGTGAAAAACTGGAAGAAAGTAAAGTATAAAAAATGTGAAAGAAGTGTTGTTGTTTATTTACCTTTATGCAAGTAATCAGTTCTTATAAAGAAGACAGATTTGCGAGCGTAATTCGTGGAGTAAATTATTTTGCAGGTCTTAATTAATTGATATTCAAAGCATAAAAGTTAGGTTCACATACCTAACTCTCCGCCAGTAAGGTTTCAAAACTCACTAAATCCCTGCAAATCGTTGATTATGCAGGGATTTTTATTTGGCACTATGCCAAACCATTCATCTAAAACCAAAGTTTAGGTGAGTAATTCGGTGAGTTCGTTTTCACTTAAAATTTACTCACCAGCTTTCCCTGAAACACTTGTCCAGCAAGCAGTTCAGCATTTGAACATCTTGTTTGCAGTCGGTAATGAATCTAATTTTATCACTGCAAAAGGTCACCACACAATGCAATCAAATTTCAATTTTCTCTTCTATTTGAAGAAACCCAAAGGTTATGTATCTGGTCCGGCGCCTATTTATCTACGCATTACGGTTGATGGGCAAAGAGTCGAAATGTCCGTAGGCAGGGATTGCCTGCCTGAAAAGTGGAACGCATCAGCAGGTTTAGCATCCGGCACCAAAGAAGATATTAAAGCCCTCAATGCCTACCTGAATATTTTGCAAGCAAAAATTCACCAGCATCATGCTTTATTATTGGCTGCAGGTGAGCCGGTAACAGCCGAGGTTCTTAAAAGTAAAGTATCGGGCAAAACAGAAAGAGGCAGAAGTTTGGTTAAAATTTTCCAAGACCACAACAAAATCGAAGCCCTATTAAATGACGAGTTTGCACATGGTACTTTGGAGCGTTACAAAACGTCCTTGAAGCACACCATTGACTTTTTGAAATGGAAATACAATATTTCAGACATTGATATAAAAAAAATTGACCACGCCTTTGTAACAGAGTATGAATTTTATCTCCGCAGTGTTCGCAAATGAAATAATAATACTGCAGTTAAGTACATTAAAAATTTTGGCAAAATCATCCGCATTTGCATTGCTAATGGCTGGCTGGATAAGAATCCGTTTGTAAACTACAAAGCCAAAGTGAAAGAAGTAGAAAGAGCTTACCTGGTACAGGAAGAAATACAGGCAATTGCTGACAAAGAATTTGCTACCGAAAGACTAAACCAGGTGAAAGACATTTTCCTGTTCAGTTGTTTTACCGGGTTGGCTTATATTGATGTAAAGCAGTTAACCCGTAGTAATATCGGTTTGGGCATTGATGGCGGCAAATGGATATTTACTAACCGCCAAAAAACAGATACACGTTCTAATATTCCTTTGCTGCCGATGGCAGAGGAAATTTTGAACAAATACAAACAACACCCTCAATGCCTGAATGAAGGAAAGCTGCTGCCGGTACTAAGCAATCAAAAAATGAATAGCTACCTGAAAGAGATTGCAGACCTATGCGAAATCAATAAAGAACTTACTTTCCACATTGCCAGGCACACATTCGCTACAACTGTTACTCTTACTAATGGTGTACCTATTGAAAGTGTGAGCAAAATGCTTGGGCATAAAAATTTGCGTACTACACAGCACTATGCAAAAATTTTGGATAGAAAAGTGAGTGATGATATGAAGGTTTTGAGAACAAAATTGATGCTTAAAGAAAGCAGCTGCACACAAAAAATACTTGCCCCTAAGTAATCAAAAATGCGAATGTTAATATTAGAGATTTTCAATAATCTCTCTATAACCTCTTCCGATAGGTATAGATATTCCATTCATCTCAACTGATTCTGCGGTATAAGATTCCAGCTTATTAATTGAAATGATAAATGACCGGTGTATACGTTTAAAAATATGGGCAGGCAAAAGAGCCTCTATTTCATGTGTGCTCATCCGGGATATGAATTCCTTATTTATAGTAACAACTTTTACGTATTCCCGTTGGCTTTCTACATACAAAATTTTAGAAAATAAAATTTTAACTTTTTTCTTTTGCACAGTAAGAAACAAATAGTCTTTCGTTTCACCAACCTCAGCTATTAGCTGACTATTGTTATTAGTAACCCTTACTTTATTTACAGCAATTAAGAAACGTTCAAATTCAATAGGCTTAAGCAGGTAATCAGTTACATTCAGGTCAAATCCCTCTACAGCATATTGATGATAAGCAGTAGTGATAATAACTGCAGGTTTATTTGTAAGCGTTTTTAGAAAAGCCATTCCCTTTAGTTTTGGCAGGTGAATATCTAAAAATATTAATTGAACTTCATTCGTACGCAACCATTCTGTTGCAAGTATAGCATCCTTAAAGCTGCCTTCTAATTGCAAAAAAGGCACTTGTGCAACATAGTCTGATAATACTTTAACAGCAAGTGGCTCATCCTCTATTATTATGCATTTTATTTTAGACATAACTTGTTAAGTTGATTTTTAATACGGATGTAAAAACGGCGTTCTCTTGCCCTACAGACAAATCATAATCTTTATACAATAGTGCTAATTGCTTTCGCAGGTTAGAAAGCCCGATATTTTCTTTCACTTCTTGTACAGTATCAGTTTCATCTATAGAGTTTTTTACAATAAACAACAATTGTTGTTGCTTAACTATAAGATTAATATCTACAAACGGTTTGTTTCTTGTTTCCGAAACCCCATGCTTAAAGGCATTCTCCACTAACGGAATAAGCAACAAAGGTGGTAAAGGTTGTTTTAAATTTTCAATATCTGCATTCAATGTAACAAGCAGGGAATCATCGTAACGGAGTTTTTCAAGGGCTATGTAATCTGTAATTATTTTCAGTTCATCATCTATTGCAATAGATTCACCACCGGTTTCATACAACATAAACCGCAATATTTTTGATAACCTTAAAATTGATTCAGGAGCCAGGTCGCTTTTATCCCTCGCTAAGGAGTAAATATTATTGAGGGTGTTAAATAGGAAATGTGGGTTTGTTTGGGCTTTTAGATAATTCAGTTCGGCTTCCTTTTTTTCTATTCTTAATTGATTATTCTTTTCTCTAAGCTTGATGTTATTGTATATATTCCGCACTATCGCAAAAAAAATAATATAGGGTACGCCAAATTGAGAATGAACGGGTACGCCCTTTAAAAATGACAGATTGGGCACAAGATTTTTATAAACACCCAATTCTATCCATAGCTGCCGCCAACCAGCCAATCCAAATGTATAAAAAAGGATAGCTATAAACAGGAACAAAAATGCTCGTTGATTATTTTTACATGGGTACCTGAATAAACGTAAAATTTTCTCAAATAAAATGTAGTTAAGCACGGTAAGATAGCTAATCAAAAAAATGCTATTGATAATTCTGCGAACAATGGTTGCTTCCTCGTATCCGAAGAATTCCCCGAAAGAATACAAAACCCAATAACCTAAACCTGTATATAAGTAGAGCTTAATTAGTTTGCTATCTGTTGCTTTTTTCATTCCTCCTTTTGTTCAATAAAAATACCTAAAACTTGCTTACTAGCTTGAAAAGTCTACGAAAAAGTCATTGATGTCAACAAACAACATAAAATCTGAAATGAATCGGGCATGCAAGAAAACCACCTGTTCTCAAAATCTATTTCATTGCGGCAATTTAGCGTTCTGTTTACGAAGAACTGCTTTTCATTGACACGGCTCTTTCCGGGATAATTATTTATCCAAACTTGCATTCGAATTACTATTAGGTTCATGCAATTATTTCAAATAAATATAAACGAACAAGAATCTGTTAAATGCAGTTTGTATAACGATACAAGTTCTGATACAATGGTAATTATTGCATCAGCAGCCGGAGTACTTCAATCATTTTACCGAAAGCTGGCTCTGTTTTTTCAAACTCACGGAACTTCGGTAGTTACATTTGATTATACTGGTATAGGAAAATCCTTAAATGGAAATATCAAAGAAGAAAATTGTAGCCTGGCGAATTGGGGAAACAGAGATTTAGAAGCCGTAATCATACATACCATTAAAACTTTCCCTCATCATAAATTAATTCTCTTAGGTCACAGTATTGGCGGACAATTAATCGGTTTAGCTCCATCGTCTTGCATGGCAGATAAAATAATTCTCGTTGCAGCACAATCCGGCTATTGGAAATTTTGGAAAGGAGTTAGTCAAATAAGGATGTGGGTAAATTGGTATTTGCTTGTGCCTGCACTTATAAAAGTATTCGGGTATCTACCTTCTAAAAAATTCAGCAGGATGGAAAGCTTGCCCAAAAATGTTGCTGAAGAATGGGCAAAATGGTGCAGAAACAGCGATTATTTATTTGCCAGTTTTTCATATGACAAGTTCTACTTTGACAGAATAAAATGCAAGTTCACTTCTATAAGCATTGATGATGATTTTTTTGCTCCCAAAAAATCTGTAGACTGGTTAACAGCAAAATTTGAGAATACAGTTATAAAACGCCTGCACCTTTTTCCCAAGGATTTTGATGCTTTGAAAATTGGGCATTTTTCATTGTTTACTGAAAAATTCAAAAATAGTATTTGGAATATTTTATTGAAAGAAACCCATAATTAAGAGAAATGAAGTAATACAAATATCTCGGTGAAATAGCTAAAGACTACTAAATTTCTTCTAAAATTAAATTATGACTACAAATAAAAATACAGCAAGGATTGCAGGTTTTATTTACCTGGTCGTTGTAATTACAGGAATGTTCAGCCTGGCTTATGTTCCCAAAAAAATTATTGACTGGAATAGTGGAACAGCAACATTTAACAACATTACAGCTTCTCCTCTTTTATTCAGGCTGGGCATTTACAGCAGTGTGGTTTGTTATGTGGCGTTTACCTTTTTGCCGCTTGTTTTATACAAACTTTTAAGAACAACAAATGAATCTCATGCAAGAGCAATGGTGATATTGGCATTGCTAAGTGTGCCTTTGTCGTTTAATAATTTACAACATAAATATGTAGCATTAATGCTTACTGGAAGAGAATCTTTTCTGCAAAATATTTCAATAGAAGATTTGCAAAGCAAACTAATGTTTTCTCTGAATCAGTATAACGATGGGCTTTTGCTTACAACGGTATTTTGGGGGCTTTGGCTTTTCCCTTTTGGTTTGCTGGCGTACAAATCTGGGTTTATACCAAAAATATTTGGCGTTTTACTGATGCTTGGCTGCGTTGGTTATTTGATAAATTTTACCGGCAATACTTTATTTGAAAATTATTCAAAAATTGGAACAGGAAAATATATGGGTATGCTGCCAGCAGCAGGAGAAATAGGTATATGTTTTTGGCTGTTATTTTTTGGTTTAAAAATAAAGGCAAATGGAAAATAAAAAAACGCAATTCGAAGATTTTAAAATCAATATTAAACTGATACTTTCCGCACTTTGGGCATCAGTCATGTTTTTGTACATCTATGGTGATTATTTTGAATTATATGTTCCACAAAAAATAGAAAGTTTGCTGAATGGGCAAAACCTGTTGAATACTCCTTACAAATTATTCTTCGCAACAATTATTTTGATACTTCCCTCGCTGATGATTTTTCTTTCACTCATAATGAAGCCAAAATGGAATAGAGTTTTAAATATTTCTATTGGGATATTTCTAACGCTGTTCACATTGCTTGTAGGGGCTTCATCTTTTACTGAATGGAGAATATTTTATGTGATGTTGGCTTTTTTGGAAAGCATTATTACATCCATTATTGTATGGAAGGCTTGGCACTGGACGAAGAAGTAATTGTGCAGACTGATAAGGACTATAAGCAAATACATTAGAGCAACCAATGAATTAAAATACACTTAACCTCTTTATATAACATTTCTAAAACTTTAAAAAATGAAACTATTTAAGACGTCCCTTTTTGTTGGATTGGTCATTTTATTTGCAGCATCTTGCAAAAAATCAGGTTCCGATACTGCTAATACCTACCCAAAACAAGTTAACATCACCTACAGGGTTAGCAGCACAGCAACCAATAGCCTGGTATCAATTACCTATGATAACGAAACCGGAGGGCAGACTACTGTTAACAATCCATCATTACCATTTACAAAAACCATCACAAAAACTGTAAACAAAAACAATATTATAACACTGGGATATTTTGTCAATCCAGCTCAAACGGTAAAACTGGAAATATTAGTCAACAATGAGGTAGTAAAATCTCAGACATACAGCAATCCAAATTCTGCGATGTCATACACTTTTCAATAACAAAGAAAACTGGTCATACCATTAAAAAAAAGATAGCATGAAAAACTTGTTCAAACTTTCTTTTACTTTCGTCATCTTTTCAGTATTCTCCTTTTCCTGTACTAAGGAAAGGTATATTAATGAGCCTGGAAATCTGGTGCCAAAAACTGTAGTGGAAGATGCAACACTTCCGGCTATATCTGTAAATGGAGCAAAATTGCACTCAGAAGCTTTTGGTCCAAAAGACAGTACATTGATTATATGTATTCATGGTGGTCCGGGTGGTGACTACCGTTATATGCTCAATTGCAAAACCCTTGCAACAAAGGGCTATAGGGTTGTATTTTATGACCAGCGTGGTGCAGGTCTTTCTCAACGATTTCCAAAAAGTTGGTATAAATCCCAGGGCAGCGATGCCATTAATAAAATTTTTTATGATGAATTAAAAGGCGTGATAGCCCATTATAAAACTTCTGCTTCACAAAAAGTTATTTTATTAGGGCAATCTTGGGGAGCAATGTTGGCTACTGGCTACACTGGTAAATATCCAAACGAGATAAATGGTTTAATTGTAGCCGAGCCAGGTGGCTTAAAATGGGACGATGTGGTTGACTACGTTACTGAATCCAGATCCTTCAAGTTGTGGAGTGAAACTTTAAATGATGCCACCTATATTGACCAGTTTATTACTGGCAAAGAAGACCAGCACGAAATATTAGACTATAAAGCCGGTTTGATAGGTTCGGTAAATGCAATAGTTGGCGATGCAGGTTCTGATTTAGGTAATAATGCGCCATCTTATGTTGCTTCCCGAAGCGGTGCAATTGTTAATGCAGCATCGTATGAATTGGGGCAAAATACTAAGCCTGATTTTTCGGCAGGTATTAATAATTTTTCTCTCAAAACACTTTTTATCTATAGCTCTAACAACAAAGTATACCCAGACAGTTGGGCAACAAAAATTTCATCAGTTTATCCTAACAAAGAAATTTTTAAAGCACAAGGCGTAGGTCATTCAGGAATGATAGACCAGATAAATTTCTGGACGACAACTATGGAGTCTAAGATTATTTCTTATATACAATCATTATAACAACAATGAAAACGCTTACTAATAAATCAATAATTATAATTGTTGCTTTTTTATTTTCTCAAAATAAAATATTTGCACAGGTTATAAACTGGAACAACATTTCAAAACAAAATAAGCATCTGCTGCATGCCAATGTAGCGGCAGAGTATGGCGTAACTGCTGGCTTGGGTTATCATCGATTAATGCCCGTTAAAAATTTTCCTTTATGGGTTGGAGGTGAGTTCTCTATGCCTGCAGGTAGCAATTTAACAGATGATTTTAAGGCTAGGTTAGGTGCACAAATAAAGATTGCTGCATTCAATCATTTTCAATTTTCAGCAAGGGTACAAGGAATATCCAGGCGTTACCAGAACCAATCAGTTACACTTTTCAATTTTGGAAGTGATTTTGCCGGAACATTAGGCTATTATAAAAAACATTGGTTTTGGGGTGTTGAAGTTGGTTTTGATAAAGCCATTGTTACACATTTTAAACATAGTGATTGGTACAAAGAAAATATTTACGACAACGTTCAGGATGGCTGGTATGAGCCTGCAACCGGTGGCAATTTTTATTACGGAATACAAGGCGGTTATTCTATGAAAAAGATAGATTTTACCCTGAAAGCCGGAAAGCTTTTACAGCAGGATTTCAAGTCACAGCCATTGCTCCCTTTCTATGGGCAAATAGGAGCAAACTTTAGATTTTAACTGATAAATATTACATATGCGAACGATTAGTGCCATTTTTTTTGCATTTTTATCTCTGAATGCAAACACTCAATCCCTACTTAAACCGGGAGATAATTTTTTTAATAAGAATTTCATAAAAAATACACATTTTGAAATGGCATACTTCGCCGTATCAGGGCGACAAACTTTAGAAATCAGTTCCTTTGATGTAGAGATAAATGCAAATGAAAAAACCATATCTGTGTTTACAAGGATAAGCTCTCCTGCAGGAAATTCAATTTGGGCAGATACAAGTATAGCAGATATAACTACTTTAAAGCCTATTTACCGTTCTTCCAACAATTCTGAAAAGCAATATCACATTGCGTATGGAAATACAATAGAGGGATATTATTACGATAAGCATTCCAATAAAGGCAGCCAGGTTAAGGATAATAAAGACGGTGGCTTTTTTGATAGTTTTATTTATCCTTACTTGCTCGGTGCTCTTCCTCTTACTTCCGGTTACAAAGCGATTTTACCTGTATATGAATACAAACCCGGAACTATAAACAACATTTCAAATACCCGTATTACTGAAGTAAAAAGCAGTATGCATAAAAGTACTATTACAGGCGAACATGCAGTATGGCAGGTTAGCGTATTTGAAGAAGGAACAAATGTTAAGTATGAATATTATATTGATAAAGAAAGCAGAAAACTCTGGAAAGTGGATATAGTGGCATCTAACGGAAAGCAATATTTACTTGTTGATAAAGAACTTGATTATACCCCCTTTACTGCAACATTTGATAAGGAGCAAACTTATAAAATGATTAGTGCAGGCTCCGGCACAATCAGTGGTCAAATTTATGCCAGGGATAACGAGAACACTACCAAAGGAGGAATAGCCATACTTAATGTTAACAAAAAGCAATACGCACAGCAAGGAACAACTGTAATTCTTATTCCTTATACGGATTATTTTAAAGAATGGATAGCATTGAATGAAAAACTCCGGAAAAAAGGGCAAGCCGTGCCGCTTTCAAAAGAAGCTGCCGGATGCATAAAAGTAACATCAGTATATGACAATGAAGGCAACTTTGAATTCACGAACCTTATGCCGGGCGAATATTATTTGTTTACAGAATTCGGATATATCCATACAGCAGCACGAACGGAGGTTGTAGGTTATACTGATACTTACATTAATGGTTTGTTTCAGGGAACAACGGCTAATACCCAAAGAAACAGGTATAAAACAAGTGTTAATGCTGCTATAAAAAAGATAGTAACAATTGGCAAGGAAGGAGAAAAAATAACAGTAAAATTGAAGAAAACACTATAGTGATAAATAAAGAAAAAATATTTAGTAACACTTTATTGTTAAGGTTTGGGGTAGCGATAATTTTTCTTTCCCACAGCCTGCACGGAATTTTTACAGGCAATGATGTAAACGACTTTGGGAATTTGTTTTTAAACAAAATCGGGTTCAGCCCATTTGGGGTTTTCATAGCATGGGGTGTTGTAATAAGCCAAATAATCACTTCGTTATTATTAATTGCAAATAAAGTCGTGAAGGTTTCCTGTATCGTAAACATCATTATCCTGATTTTTGGCATAATAACAGTTCACTTTGAGGAAGGCTGGTATGTGGTAGGAGCCGGTAGAAATGGAATGGAGTTTAGCTTCATTTTAATTGTTGTGCTCCTTTCAATAATTATATCAGATAAAAAGACTGGGAAGAAAAAAGTAAGCTGATAGCAATACCAGAGATAGTACAATTCAATTTCACAATGATTTGTATAATGAGGTTGACCTCCCCCGCCTCGTTACTATAATTTAGGGTGCTACGAAATATGGGAGGAGCTCATCTTTAACTAAGAATCAAGCCGTTTTGGTCTGAATATTGGGGAGCAATTATAATTAGATTACAACTTCAAGAAAAAAGTCCCTCATTAAATCATTGATAAATTGATCATAATCGTTAAACCCATTTTTGACTTTTTCAAATGCCGTTTCATTCGCTTTATGAATATGTTCAAGTTCTTTGGGATGTATTAATTGGTCTCTTAATTTTCGCAATTCCATTAATCCCAGCCATTTACTATCTAAATATTGCCGAACTCTATCAGCCTTTTTCCATGTAATACCGACCTGTTTGAATGTATTCTTGAACTTATTTTCAAAAGAGTCTCTATCATTATAATCTTTATATGCATCTAATCCATTTAATCCGTAAACATCTGCTTCGATCATAGAAAAAAGACCTTTCAGACATGACCTGTACAAAGTGTCAAATTCGATTTTTATAATTTTGTGTTCCTCAGTTATTTTTAATAGTGCTTGATAATCTTTTCTGATTATATTATGAATCTGTTGGTATTTAGTTAACCGATTTCCCGCTTCAATAAATTCAGCATAATCAGTATAAGTTTTAACATGCTTGGACATACTTCCTATACTTTAATGAGTTCAAAGAATACGCCATCCCAGTTGACTATTATCTGTGAAGCTGATTTCATGATAAATTCGGAAAAAGGGCTGAAATCGCACTTCATTTTTATAAGTATTACTTTCTTTTCAATAATCTTTAGAGATGAAGGATTACATCGGAATCCTTCATAAAAATATTCATCGGTGCTAACTTCCTGTTCGGTTAAAGAGTTTCCAAAGCTACAAACCTCATTTTTGAAAGTTTTGTATTTAGGTATTTTGCTAAACTCAAAAGTTATTTTATCTCCTATAGTTAATTTTCGGTTCAACCATTGTTTTGCTTCGGTATCTCCCATTGCAGAAGTGCCACAGAAATAGTATTTGGTAACAGTCCAGTCACCCTTAATGGTTTTTATAGTTTGAGCTTTTGCTGGTAAGACGGCGCAACCAAGCACAAAAAATAGGAATAGATTTTTCATACTGATAGTTTGTCAAATCTATTGAATTATATATAGATAACCTTTAAGTAACTTGTTTAGAATGATTCGTTGAAAACCAATGGTTTATCTTATCAAAACGAATCCCCACATCTCCGCTCGCACCCGCCGAAGCTCCCGGATGTAGTTGGGTCATTGTCTAAACAAAATTCGTTTCACCAGTAAAACAAAACAGCAGCCAAATATTAATTCGGGAATGAATAAGTAAAACCCATGCTGCCATTCAATATGTAGCGATTCTTTGTCTTGGAATGCTATAAAGGGAACCCATAACAAAAGAAGGCCTAAAAGCAGTAATCCGTTATAGTAAATGATTTCCGCATTTTTTTTAACTAAGATATTTATCAGAATGATTATCCCGCTAAACCCACATACAGGCACCAAAAATGTATAAATGTCATATGTACCAAAACAGGCAATAGGCAATGCCAAAAACATGGGAAGATCCCATTTTTCTGACGACAGAATAGACAAAAGGTAACTAACCAATGTAACAAGCAGCAGTAAACGATTTGATTTTACATGCATATGGAAGGAAGATTTCTGTATTAAATGTATGAAACGGTTTCTCCACAACGTGTATCAAACATTTACCCTTTCTGCGGCTCTTCGAGTTTTTCCACCGAGATCAGATCGGCCAGATCCACGTTCATGGGCAATACGCCTACCTGTACAATGGCCCGTTTGCCACGGATCTCTTTTACCTCGCCCACCTGGTAATTCTTCTTCATTTTTACGAGCGAGCCAACGGTAATATTCTGGTTCAGTTCCTTGTAGGTCTTGTCTACTTTTTTGGCCAGTTTGTTCACCACGATCTCTTCTTTGCGCTTGAAGAGCAGGTTTTGCAGGTTTTTCACCACCTGGTTTTTGTCTTCGGCTTTTTTCCAGTCCAGCACAATCTGTTTCAGTTTGCGCTCCATGTCTTTCAGGTACACCAGCCGGTCTTCAGCAATGCGGTTCTGCTGTTTCAGTAATTCTACCTGCTGGCGGTGGCGTTCTTTATCAATCACCAGTTCCATTTCCTTCTTCAGTTTCTCATTCTCTTTCACCAGCCTGGCCAGTTCTTTTTTCTCTTTCTGCAATTGCTGCAGATCCTGTTCGGTGCTGTTCAGTAACCTGTCCAGTTTAAAATGATCCTCATCTACCAGTTTACGGGCCCGGTTGATCAGGTGCTGCGGTAATCCGATCCTTTCAGCAATGGCAAACGTATACGAACTACCGGGTTTACCTACGATGAGTTTGTACATGGGTAACAGGTGTATCTCATCAAACTGCATGGCGCCGTTAATGATGCCCTGGGTATGGTTGGCCATCACTTTCAGGTTCAGGTAATGCGTGGTAACAATACCGAAGGAATGGCGGCGCGAGAGTTCTTCCATGATCACTTCCGCAAAAGCACCACCGAGGTTGGGATCGCTGCCGCTGCCGAGCTCATCAATAAAGAAAAGGGTTTTGCCATTGGCGGTTTCGATGAAATATTTCATGTGCAGCAGGTGACTCGAATAGGTACTCAATTCAAATTCCAGATTCTGCGTATCGCCGATATGAATAAAGAGTTGTTTAAAAATGCCCATCTGCGATAAAGGACTCACCGGCACCAGCAAACCGCTCTGCAGCATCATCTGGTTCAGACCAATGGTTTTCATGGTAACGGTTTTACCACCTGCATTGGGGCCGCTGATCACTAAGATGCGGTTTTTATCATCGAGCGTTAAGGTAACGGGGATCGTTTTTTTGCCGGAGGTTTTGTTGTAGAGATACAGCAAGGGATGATAGGCATCGATCAGGTGTACATGCGCTTTATCGGCCAGTTCCGGAAACTGCCCGTTCATATCCATGGCCAGTTTGGCCTTGGCGTTGATGAAATCGTATTCGCCGCTGATATCGAGGTATTGCTGCAGCAGGCTGGCGTACACCGATAAACGGGCCGTCAGATCGCGCAGGATGCGTTGTATTTCGCGGCCTTCCTCGTGTTCCAGTGCAAATACATCGTTATTAAGTTCAATGGTTTCTTCGGGTTCGATGAAAGCTGTTTTGCGGCTGTCGCTTTCGCCGTGCAGGATACCTTTTACCTGGCGCTTGTGTTCAGAGAATACGGCCACTACCCTTCTGCCGTTGCTAAAGCTTTCGTCAATATCGGCGCTGTAACCGGCTTTGGCCAGTTTGGCGATCACTTTTTCAAATACACGTCTCAGCTCATTCCGCTTGCGAAATAAACTCATGCGGATCTTCTGCAGGTCTTCCGAGGCATTGTCTTTTACATTACCATTCTCATCCAGGATCTCATCGATCAGTTCAATGATCACTTTCTCATAATACGTGCCTGCAATCACTTTGCTCAGGGCCGGAAAAGCCTGCCGCCGCTCCGTATCAAACCAGCGAAAGATATTGCTGATATTCTCGGCCAGTTTGCGTATGGGCATCCACTGCTCGCCGGTTAACAGGGCACCGGGAATGGAGAGCAGTTTAAGGTCGCGACTGATATTATGGGTAAAATCGTTAGGAAAGTATTGTGCCTGTTGCAGGATTAGTTTGTACTCGTGGCTCTGTTTAAGTTCGGTTTCAATATAGTCTTTGCGCGTGTGGATGCGGAGGTTTTCGGCCTTGGTTTTGGCATATTCGGTACGGGCATGTTCTTTCAGCAAGGCTTTTACCTTGTCAAATTCCAGTTGATTTAAAGCCGATTCCGGGTATAAACGCATAGAGATCCTTGCTTTTTAAGTGCTGCAAAGGTAATGTTGTAGCCATTATCTCAGCGAAAACCTCGTATTTGACCCGTACAGAGCAGTGAAACACAAAAACGCTGAAACACCGGTGGTCTGGCCGCAGAAAATGTTAAAATACCGGCGAATGGTAAGTTCTGAACTATTGGTTCGTCAAACTGTTTATTATTCTTAGTCGTACATTTAAAAAAATGAAGATGATGCGCACCTGGTTATCCTTATTCCTGCTGGTATCGGGCTTTATGGCCTGTGCACAGCCTAAAACCGATCAGAAATTAACAGCTATGCAAACAAAACCCATCCCCAACGGGATCAAAACAGACACGGCCACACTGGGCGAAGGTTGTTTCTGGTGTACCGAAGCTTTTTTCCAGCGCCTCGAAGGTGTATATGAAGTAGTGAGTGGTTATGGCGGTGGATTTGTGGAAAATCCAACCTATGAGCAGGTATGTGACAAAAATACCGGCCACGTAGAACTGGCCCGCATTGTATACGATCCGGCAAAAATCAGTTTTGATGAACTGCTGGAAGTATTCTGGAAAACCCACGACCCCACCACCCGCGACCAGCAAGGCAATGATGTGGGCCCGCAATACCGCAGTGTGATCTATTACCACAACGAAGAGCAAAGAAAAAAAGCCAC
>SCVK01000501.1 GCA_004297075.1 Chitinophagaceae bacterium | reverse complement strand
CCAGCACCCCGGGATGGGCGTCGAGCAGATCCTGGTAAATGCCGCGTTTGAGCGGCTTGAGCACTTCACCGAAGAGGGCGGGCGCCAGCTGGGCGAGCTGGTCGAGCACGGGGTGCTGGCGCGCGGGGCGCGCGTCGGCTCGGGGGGCGTTGTTGCGTGCGCCGCGGCGTGCGCGGGCCGGTTGGGCGGGAGCGGGCGCGTCGGGCGGGGTGATGGCTGTGTTCATGACAAGGACGTGAATACCGGCAGCGAGGCTGCGAAGTCCGACATCATGCCAGCGACGCACGGCGCCCACGCCGGTGGGATCCCGGACCTGCCGGCGTCTCCTGGCATGGCGGAGACAGTGGTGCCAAAGCCTGCTTTCCCACGAAAAACAGGGATAAGTAGTCTTATAGTGTTATAAATTTCGTCCGCGAACGCCGTGGCCCGTCCCATGAAGACGGAAAGCCCCGCGCAGCGAGCGCCGATGGGCTGCCTAAAAGGCGGTCCCTTGGTGTCCCGACAACCCGATTCTGGAAAGACGCCAGCATGTTTGAAGCGTTCGACGACAGTGAATGGCCGGGAGCTTCCCATCCCAGGGGGATGGGGGTGGGCATGACCGAGGGCATGAGTTTTCGGGACGTGCTGCAGCATGTGTACCGGCGCGAAGGCGGGCGGGATGCGCGCACTCCGGTCGAGCAGCGGCGGCTCAACGATCGGCTCCTGGTGGTGCTGACCGCATGCCACGAGGTGGACACGGCCCGCCGCCGGTTGATGGGCAGCCTGAACACCCAGCAGATCTTCAAGGACGTGACGCATCTGCTGGCCGCCCGGGGTGATGAGCTGGGCACCGGTGAGCAGCGGTTGCAGTTCTCGTCGATGCAGGCGGACTTGCGGCACCTGGTGGAGATGGCCACGTCCCTGTGGGACGCGGCGGGTCGGCACTTCACGCGGGTGACCCGCCTGCTGCCGGCCCAGCTGAACGCCCATGAGGCGGCTTTTGTGCCCCTGGATCCTGCCGAGGTCGAACGGCTGGCGCGTGACGCGCCGCGCCACCGGGCCGCGTTGGGGGAGGCGTCGGACCTGCATGGCGAATGGATGGGCGATCGTTTCGTTCAGGCCAGGGAGACCTACCAGCGGGCGGTCGTGGGCCGGGAGCTGGCGCATGCCCGATGGGCGAGCACCGAGCGAGCGCGCCAGCTGGCCGAGCCGGGGATTCACATGGGGTCACGGGGCGCGCTCGCGTTCGCGCGGGTGGTGATCC
>SCVK01000149.1 GCA_004297075.1 Chitinophagaceae bacterium | reverse complement strand
TCATTAACTGCTTCTCTGCATCTGGCCGGTTAGTTTTGTGCTACTAAAAATTACCATGGCTATGCTCCGTATCATTACCCTGCTTTCTATTTTCTTTCTCCCTTTTGTATCCCAGGCACAACAAACAAACACCATTATAAGAGGAACCGTTTATGATACGGCATCCAAAAAAGGACTGGCCTATGCTACTGTTTCTGTGGTTAATGCCAAAGATTCTACCCTCGTTACATTTACCCGCGCCGATTCTACCGGAAAATTCCGTTTATCGGGTATGAGCAAGGGTAAATACTTACTGTCTGCCTCTTATGTGGGTTATGTACCTGTCTGGAAAAATCTCGATATCAGCAAAGAAGGCCAGGAAATGAACCTCGGTAATGTAGAAATGATGGATGTGCAGAGTGCAGGTAATGTAACCGTTACGGCCCGCCGTGCCCCGGTAACCATCAATAACGATACAGTAGAATTTAATACCGAGAACTTTAAAACACAACCCAACGCCGTTGCGGAAGAACTTCTGAAAAAATTACCGGGCGTTACGGTTGATAACGATGGCACCATTCGTGTAAATGGCCAGCGGGTAAACCGGGTGTTGGTGAACGGGAAAGAGTTTTTTACCGGAGATCCCAAAATGGCCACGCGTAACCTGGATGCCGATGCGATCGATAAAGTGCAGGTATTTGATAAAAAAAGCGACCGGGCCGAGTTTACCGGGGTAGATGATGGACAAAGTGAAAAAGCCATCAACCTGAAGCTGAAAAAAGACAGGAACAAATCCCTGTTCGGCAAAGTAAGTGCCGGTGCCGGTTCCAATGAACGGTATGATGGACAGACCAATATCAATAAATTCAATGGCGACCAGCAATTATCGCTGATAGGCATGGGTAATAATACCAATCGCCAGGGTTTCTCTATAACGGATGTATTGAATTTTACAGGAGAGTTATCCCGCGGAATGCGCAGTGGTGGCGGTATTACGATCCGAACAGGTGGAGGTGATGATGGTGCCGGACTGCCCGTAACCGGTATGGGACAGAACCAGCAGGGTGTAGCCACTACTTTTGCGGGTGGTGTAAACTATAATGATCTCTGGAATAAAAAGACCGACTTTAACATGAGCGGCATGGGTAGCAATATTGATCTGCGTACCGACCGCAGCACCGTGCGCCAGAACCTGTTGCCGGGAAATAATTTCAACTACACATCTAACAGCAACGGCGCGCGTAGCAGTAAACAACAGCGGGTGAATATGACCATCGACAGCAAGATCGATAGTTTTCATTCCATCAAATTCACCCCACAGTTTACCACGCAGCAAACCGATAACCGGAGTGTGAGCAATTATATTTCTACCGATAACAAGGGCGTGAAACTGAACGATGGTAGTACCGATAGCAAAACCCATGCAGACGCTTTCAACTTTGGTGGTAATGCTTTGTTCCGGAAACGGTTCCAGAAAAAGGGAAGAACCCTATCGAGCACGGTTAGCCTGGCGTATAACGATAGCAAACAAAGCGGTGATCTTTATACCCGCAACACTTTTTATGCCAATGGCGTTGGCTTGAAAGACTCTATTACCAACCAGAAAAACAGGCGCGAAGCGGTTGCACGCAGTGTGGGTGGTAACCTGGTGTATACAGAACCCATTGGTAAAAGATCCTTGCTCGAGATCAGTGCTTTTTATAACACCAGCATTGGCGACAGCAAACGAACTACGTATGATTATAGTGCCGGCAGTGGCAAATACGACCAATTAAATGTTTCGCAGAGCAATGATTTTAAGAGTGAGTACAGTTATGCCGGTGGTAGCCTGAGTTTCCGTTCCAACCAGAAAAAAACAAGTTATACCATTGGTACTTCTTTGCAGGGTGCTTCCCTGATCAGCACCAATAAAACCAACGGTAATGTGATCAGGCAGCAGTTTACCGATCTGTTACCTAGCCTGAATCTACAGTACCGTATTCACAGTTCCCGTACGCTTACGCTGAACTATTCTACCTCTACCGCGCAACCCAGTACCACACAGTTGCAGCCGGTAACCGATGTAAGCGATCCGTTGAATACCTATACCGGTAATCCCAACCTGAAACGCAGTTATACGCAATCAGTGAACCTGAATTATTTTTCTACCAATATCTATACCCAGAGAAACCTGTTTGCTTTTATCAATGTTTCTAAAATTGCCAATGCCATCGTTAATTCGGACCAGATCCAGAACAACGGCTCGCGGGTAACCATGCCGGTGAATGCAAATGGTAACTATACCGCATTTGCACAGGTAAATATGGGCTTTCCACTGAAGAAAATCAAATCACGCATTGATATGGGTATAGGTACCAATCTGCTGCATAACATCAGTTTTGTAAACGGTGCAGAGAATGGGATTGACAATATCGGCATCGGTCCCAACCTGAACTATAATTTTTCGCTGGAGGGTAAAGTGGATATTCAGGCCACCGGCCGCCTCAATTTCAGCAAAGCCAAATACTCGCTGCAACCGCAACTGAACAGCAATTACCTGCAGCAGGTGTACGGACTTGATATGACCAATTACCTGCCCTGGGGTGTGGTGCTCAACAATAATATGAATTATACCATCAATTCCGGGCGAGCCGATGGCTTTAATACCCAGGTGGCTTTCTGGAATGCATCCATCGCCAAAAGTTTCCTGAAGAACAAACGTGCCGAAATTAAACTCACGGCTTTTGATATCCTGAACCAGAACCAGGGTGTGAGCCGTAATGCCAACCAGAATTATATAGAAGACAGCCGCTACAATGTATTGCAGCGTTACTTCCTGTTAAGCTTCACGTTCAGCCTCAACAAAGCCGGAAACAACGCCCAGGGCCCCAGGATGGTGGTGCGGAGTTTTGGCGGTGGCGGCGGTGGACAATAACCCTTTCTCTCGTTCTCATGTGCATAGATCCCATTCCGGAAGGAGTGGGATTTTTTTGTGCCGGCTTAATATGCAATACTTCTCCCTCTTTTTCTCTCTTCTTTCTACTATAAAACCTGATTTGCTATTATTGAGAACTAAACCGATATAAAAGGAGAGATCTATTAATCGAAGCATTGCCTGCTAGGCTATGTAATGACGCTTATTGAAACTTCCTGCACTTGCTGTTTTTCATATAATATCTATCGATTCTGGCGAGCACCCAAGACAAAAGGCCTTCATACCTCCATGCTTCAGCATGGGGGTACCATCTCACGATTAGTTGCCGGGCTTTAACCCGTAAGGTCAGGGCTGAAGCCTGGCAGTAAGTTACGGTTCATTGCCCCCAGCCTGAAGGCTGGGGTTAGTAAACAGCAGTAGGATAAAGGGGGCATAACCGCAATCGATACTGTTTTTAGCCCGCAACGAACAATGATGGCATGGATGCACTTTCTCTCTTTCCTTCTGCTTATAACTTGATCTGTTATCATTAAACATCAAACCGGTAATATAAAGAAGAGTTCTATTAACCGGAACATTGCCCACAGGGCTTTATAATGACTCTTAGCGAAACGCTTTACCTGTTCAGATTATAGTGAGCATAATACCATAATTGTGATTCAGAAGAAAGAGAAGCAATAAGCAGAATTTAATCTATTACAAACTCAGGTGTTTTTCAAGAGCACATTAACGGCAAAATCTTCATCAATCAACGGCCAATGAATACCATAACCCGAAGATGCAATTTCTACCAGTCTATGATTTTTATTTCTCTGCGAAAACTCTGCAAACTCTGCGGCTCTGCGGTTGGTGCAGGCTCAATCCAACCGCAGAGCCGCAGAGAA
>SCVK01000441.1 GCA_004297075.1 Chitinophagaceae bacterium | reverse complement strand
TCCGGCCTGTCACGCCGGAGGATGAACTGAGCATTCATGCGGCCTCGGACATGATTTCTGTTCCAAAAACTGGAAATTCGGTGCAGGAATGACGCGGGTTCTGCAAGGACTATTCCAAAAAAACCGATGGCGCAATGTGCCTCAACTGTGTCCGCGCATGCGCTGCGGAGCATTGATCGATGTCAAGCAGCTTGATCTTGTGAGACACGTCAAGGGACCTATCCGCAAGCCGAGTGGCGCTTCTGCACCCATCCTGGGAGGGCATGGCCTCTTGCGGCTACCCTAGCAAAGGCGGCTATGAGTGGCGGATTCAACCGGTCGATGCAACAGATTCGCTGAACATTTCAGCGGGGGTGCGGAAGCCAAGTGTCTTGCGTGGCCTCTCATTCAATTGTCTCGCGATTGCGTTGAGCTGAAGCTGTGAGAAACCCGAGAGATCTATGCCCTTCGGCATGTACTGCCTGAGGAGCCCATTGGTGTTCTCGTTGCTGCCGCGTTGCCAAGGACTCTGAGGATCACAGAAATAAACTTGGATGTCGGTGGCCATCGTGAATCGCTTGTGACCATGCATTTCGGTGTTGTCTTCCACTGAAAACTGACCCAGTTAGAGCATCAAGGGGGTGCGGACAAATACTTGGACTGGTTTATGACGTAAGCCCGAGACTTTCTCGGTATTCGATGGGGCTGAGAGAGCCCAGTGAGATCTTGATCCGTTTCTCGTTGTACCAGCGGATGTAGGAGTCCACAGCTTCAATGAATTGCACAACGGTGGTGCTTCTCCAGTCCCGAGGGTAGAACAGTTCGTTCTTCAGCCGACCGAAGAAGCCTTCGCAGGCCGCGTTGTCAGGTGAACAGGCTTTGCGAGACATCGAGCGAGTGAGGTTCGCATCGCTCATTCTTGCCAGCCAACCTGGCCAGCGATAGTGGCCACCACGATCGGAGTGAACCACAGGCCGTTCGGTGGTTTCCGCCACCGTCTCAATGGCGGCATCCAGCATCGTGTTGACGAGTTCGGCATCTGGGCTGGTTCCAATGGTCCAGCTCACCACCATCCCGTCGAAGCAATCGATGATGGGCGACAGGTAAACCTTGCCAGCCGGGATCTGGAACTCCGTGATGTCAGTGAGCCACTTCTCATTGGGCGCCGCGGCCTGGAAGTCTCGGTTGATGATGTTCTCAGGCGCTGGACTGATCTCACCGGCGTAGGACGCGTACCTGCGCCGCTTGGGTTTGGGAACAACCAGGCGCGCCTCCTTCATCAGCCGTTGCACCACCTTCTCCGAGATGGTGACGTGCTGCCTGTGCAGCGACGCATGCAGCCTGCGGTAGCCGTAGCAGCGGTGGTTCGACTCGAAGATGCCGGTGATGGCACGACGCGCGTCAAGATATTTGTCTGCCACTTGCGCACGGGCTCGATGGTAGAAGTACGAGCTTCGCGCAAGATCCAACTGAGCCAAGAGCTCTGGCAGGGCATAGAGCTCCTTGAGGGCGTCAATCAGCAATGTCTTCTCCCGGTTGGTCAGGAGACGCAGATCGACGCCCAGGCCTTTTTTTAGCAGTTCATTGGCCTTCTTCAAGAGATCGCGTTCAAGCTGCAGTTGCCGGATGTCGCGCTGCAGGGATTCGAGCTGTCGCTCCAGCTCCGCTCGCTCAGGTGATGGTGGTGAGTGGTTCTGGCGTTTCATGGATGCAGGCGCCTCGCGGCCGAGTAGCTGGTTCTTCCAGTTGTACAGCGTCGGCCTGCATACGCCCAGCCTTTCTGCCACGGCTTGCGCACCTTCCTGCCGCGTGCAGAGCTCCATGACGCCCGCCTGTTTCAACGTCTCGGGGTATCTGCGCCGGCCGACACTGCCAACGGCGGCTATCCTGCTCTCGGGAAGTGCCTGGCGAATCCAGGCGGTCAATGTTCCCCGGCCTGGGTAGCCCAATGCCCTCATCGTTGCAGCAATGCAGCGACCATGCGCAAGGTAGTGCGCGATAGCCGCCTGCTTCTGTTCCTGCGAGTACTTGGGAGGCCGGCCCGCATAGCCCACAGGCAGAGCCGAACGTCGTTCGTATTCACGGTGCCAACTCTTCAGGGCATTCTTGGTTGGGTAACCCAGCTGGCGGATGGTTGCCCTGATGCGCTTGTCCAGCTTGATGTAGAGCTGGACTGCTCGCATCCTGTCTTCGTACGAATACATGAACTACCTCCTGGTAGTCCAAGTTTTCGTCCGCATCCCCCTCGGGTCAGAGATCAGTGGAATTCAACATCCTCCGCTGCGTGAACACTGAAAGACCTAGGATGTCCCCTTTCGCAAGGGCTTGGCAGTCCTCAGACCGAATTCCATTCGGCGAGTCACCTCAGAGAGGACACCGTCATTCGTCGCGGTGCGAACGGGCCGATGACTTCACTAACCGCTCGATCAAGACACGCAACAATACGAACAGCGCGTCGACTTCACCCTACGCCTTGAGTCCCAACCGACGCGCCAGCTTGTGCAGGTTGCGGGGATCCAGTTCCAGCTGGCGCGCGGCTGCCACCCAGTTGTCCTGATGCAGCGCCAACGCTTGGCGCTGGCTGGCCTCGATGACCTCGTGCATCGAATCCAAGCGCGACACGATCACCATTGCACCGGGGACCTGATCTGAAAGCGCGGCCCTGCTAGCGGGCATCTCCAAGGCATCGAGGTCGAGCATGTCAGCCTCCAGCGTGACGATGTCTTTGCGGTCCGCGCCGCGGCTCACCGCCTTCAACGCCGCGCGACTGATCACACGCTCCAGTTCGCGCACATTGCCTGGCCTGTCGGCGAAGAAGGTTCAAAGCATGGAGGACCTTTTTAAGGGCCGGCACTTTGAGCGCGAGATCATCGTGGGCAATGGTATTCATGAACTGGATGGTGCGAACCCGCGCGTACTTCAGCTGTTCGCCAAGGCCGCCCGGTGCACCTTC
>SCVK01000148.1 GCA_004297075.1 Chitinophagaceae bacterium | reverse complement strand
TAAGAAGCCTGCAATACAAAAGCAGACATAATAACCAATACGATCTTTTTCATGATTTTCTGTTGAAATAAGGTTGATGAATTTGTTTACCCCATCACTTACGGACACAGAAGGATCATGGATTGCAGAAAAGAAAAAAAACGTCTGAACACCAAAAGCTACTGCCATAGCGCTGTGTAAAAGAATTTATACCGGCATCAAACAATTCAATGACCGGTATGTTTTGTGGTTGTAACCCGTTAAACCTATACCCTGCGGCTACATGATGTTAATAATTTATAATATCCCGCCCAGACGGGTAAGTAAATTGAGATTGTCGTAATTTTATCCATTGAACCAATTTTGTAAAATATAGATTATGGGAAATAATACAACACCTGGCAACGGCGAGGGTAAATGCCCTTTTTCCGGTGCAAAACTTACGCAAACAGCCGGCGGCGGCACCAGAAACCGCGACTGGTGGCCTAACCAGTTAAAATTGAATATCCTCCGTCAGAATTCAGCACTGTCTAACCCCATGGGCGACAAGTTCAACTATGCCGAAGAATTTAAAAGCCTGGACCTGGCCGCTGTTAAAAAAGACATTGTAGACCTGATGACGAATTCGCAGGACTGGTGGCCAGCCGATTACGGCCATTATGGACCCTTTTTTATCCGTATGGCATGGCATAGTGCCGGTACTTACCGCACCGGTGATGGCCGTGGGGGTGCAGGCTCAGGTACGCAACGTTTCGCGCCACTGAACAGCTGGCCCGATAATGCGAGTCTTGATAAAGCACGTTTGCTGCTCTGGCCCATCAAACAGAAATATGGCAGGAAACTTTCCTGGGCCGATCTGATGATCCTTGCCGGTAACTGCGCCCTCGAATCGATGGGTTTTAAAACTTTTGGTTTTGGTGGCGGAAGGGAAGATGTTTGGGAACCCGAAGAAGATATTTACTGGGGTTCAGAGCGTGAGTGGCTGGGCGATAAACGCTACACCGGCGAACGCGACCTCGAAAATCCATTGGCGGCTGTACAGATGGGATTGATTTATGTGAACCCGGAAGGCCCTAACGGGAATCCCGATCCGCTGGCCGCAGCCCGCGATATCCGCGAAACCTTTGCGCGTATGGCCATGAATGACGAAGAAACCGTTGCACTGATTGCAGGCGGACATACATTCGGTAAAACCCATGGTGCCGCTGATCCCAGTAAATATGTGGGCCCTGAACCCGCAGCCGCCGGTATAGAAGAACAAGGCCTTGGTTGGAAAAATACATTTGGCACCGGAAATGCCGGCGATACCATTACCAGTGGTTTGGAGGGAGCATGGACAACAACACCCACCAAATGGAGCAATAACTTTTTCTGGAACCTGTTTGGTTATGAATGGGAATTAGCCAAGAGCCCGGCAGGTGCACATCAATGGAAGCCCAAACATGGCATGGGTGCCGATTCTGTACCAGATGCACACGACCCGTCTAAACGCCATGCACCTACCATGCTTACCACCGATCTGGCCTTGCGGGTGGATCCCATCTACGAACCCATTTCAAGACGTTTCCACGAAAACCCGGATCTGTTTGCAGACGCTTTTGCCCGCGCCTGGTTCAAACTTACACACCGCGACATGGGACCGATTGCCCGTTATCTCGGGCCGGAAGTACCCAAAGAAGAACTGATCTGGCAGGATCCGATTCCGGCAGTTACCCATCCATTGATCGATGCGGCTGATATAACTGCGCTGAAAACCAAGATCCTCGCTTCCGGCCTTACTGTTTCTCAATTAGTAAGTACCGCCTGGGCGTCTGCCTCCACTTTCCGTGGTTCAGATAAACGTGGAGGTGCCAATGGTGCCAGGATCCGTCTTACACCGCAGAAATACTGGGCTGTAAATAATCCTGCGCAACTGTCTAAAGTGCTGGATACGCTGGAGAATATCCAGAAAGCATTCAATGCTGCACAAACAGGCGGCAAACAGGTTTCGCTGGCCGATCTGATCGTATTGGGCGGATGTGCGGGTATTGAGCAGGCTGCCAAAAATGCGGGCCACGCCGTTACCGTCCCTTTCACACCCGGACGTGCCGATGCTTCGCAGGAACAAACCGATGTAGCTTCTTTCGCTGTACTGGAACCCGAAGCAGATGGTTTCCGCAATTATGCAAAAGCCAGATACACTTTATCGGCAGAAGAAATGCTGATCGATAAAGCACAACTGTTAACCCTTACTGCTCCCGAAATGACGGTGCTGATAGGTGGTATGCGCGTGCTGAACACCAACTTTGATCAGTCGCAGCATGGCGTGTTCACCAAACATGCCGAAGCACTCAGCAACGATTTCTTCATCAACCTGCTCGATATCCGCACCACCTGGAAAGCGGCAAGCGATGTACAGGATGTATTCGAAGGCCACGACCGTACCACCGGCGAACTTCGCTGGACCGGTACCCGTGTTGACCTGATCTTCGGTTCCAACTCAGAACTGAGAGCACTGGCAGAAGTATATGGTTGCACCGATTCAAGAGAGAAATTCATCAACGACTTT
>SCVK01000147.1 GCA_004297075.1 Chitinophagaceae bacterium | reverse complement strand
CCGAAATTCGTTTTAATGTTGTGCATGCGTTTTAGCTAGTTTAGTCACTTACTAAGACAATCGCACAACATTTTTTGCTTCATTGATTATCAACTATTTTTAATAGCACAACACGTTAGTAGTTAGTAATTAAAAAAGCGACTGTCCTCACGAACAGTCGCCCAATTATTAATTTCTAACTACTAATTATTTCATCTCGCCTACCATGTTGCCCGGCACAACCCACTCATCAAACTCCGCAGCAGTCAGGTAACCCAGTTTCACGGCCATTTCTTTCAAAGTGGTTCCTTCTTTATGCGCGGTCTGTGCAATCTCGGCTGCTTTGTAGTAACCGATCTTGGTGTTCAGCGCGGTAACCAGCATAAGGCTGTTATCAACGTGTTTTTTGATATTGGCTTCGATAGGTGCCAGCCCTACGGCGCATTTATCATTAAAACTTACACAACCATCGCCGATCAAACGGGCACTGTGCAGGAAGTTGTAGATCATGACAGGTTTAAATACATTCAATTCAAAGTGACCGGTAGCACCACCGATATTGATGGCCACATCGTTGCCCATTACCTGTGCCGCAATCATGGTTAATGCTTCGCACTGTGTTGGGTTAACTTTACCGGGCATGATAGAAGAACCTGGTTCGTTATCCGGTATAAACAGTTCGCCGATACCGCTTCGGGGGCCGGAAGAAAGCATGCGGATATCATTGGCGATCTTCATCAGGCTAACGGCTACTGTTTTTAAAGCGCCATGGGCTTCCACAATGGCATCGTGGGCGGCCAGGGCCTCAAATTTATTTTCAGCCGTTACAAAAGGCAAACCGGTAAGGTTGGCAATATGTTTGGCCACGTTTACATCATAGCCTTTGGGTGTGTTGATGCCGGTACCTACGGCAGTTCCGCCCAGTGCCAGTTCGCTCAGGTGAGCCAGGGTGTTGTTGATCGCTTTCAGACCATGATCTAGCTGCGACACATAACCACTGATCTCCTGACCAAGGGTAAGCGGGGTGGCATCCATAAAATGCGTACGGCCGATCTTTACCACGTGCATAAAATCCTTGCTTTTCTGTGCCAGTGTATCCCTTAATTTTTTGATGCCGGGAATGGTGGTTTCGATTAGAATTTTATAGGCCGCAATGTGCATGGCAGTGGGGAAGGTATCGTTGGACGACTGTGATTTGTTCACATCATCATTCGGATGCAGCAATTTATCCTTGTCGGTCAGTGAACCTCCTTTGATCACATGACCACGGTAAGCTACTACCTCATTTACATTCATATTACTCTGGGTACCGCTACCTGTTTGCCAGATCACCAGCGGAAACTGGCTGTCTAATTTTCCTTCCAGGATTTCATCGCAAACCTGGCCGATCAGTTCTGCTTTTTCTTTGGGTAATACACCGGCATCCAGGTTGGTTAAAGCGGCTGCTTTTTTCAGGTAGGCAAATGCCTTGATGATCTCTTTGGGCATTTTATTGATATCCTGCGCGATCTTGAAATTTTCGATACTGCGCTGGGTCTGGGCTCCCCAATACACGTCGGCGGGTACATGCACTTCGCCCATGGTGTCTTTTTCGATACGGTATTCCATTATCTTGAATTTAGATGTTTGACGATCGGTTTTTATTGGTTTTGCAAAGGTAAGTGTCTGGGGGGAAACGTGAGTGGTGAGTTGTGAGTGGGCAGAAGACACTCACTACTCACTACTCACCACTGACTATTCACGCCTCACTTTCATCATATTTTGGTATTTTTCAGCAATAACTGCGGTATATGAAAAGAATCTTATGGACCATTTTTTTACTGAACAGCTGGTTGATAATACATGCGCAACAAACGGAGAACATTATTATCATTACCACAGATGGGTTTCGCTGGCAGGAATTATTTGGCGGGATGGACCCGGTACTGGCAGCAGATAAAGCCTATAACCAAAAAGACAGTTTTCGGATATTTTCCCGCTTCTGGTCGGAAGATACCGGGGAGCGCCGAAAAAAACTAATGCCTTTTTTCTGGAATACCTTTGCCAATAACGGGCAGGTTTATGGCAACCGCTGGCTGGATAACAAAGTAGAAGTGTCTAATCCCTACCGTATCTCTTATCCGGGGTATAGCGAAATCATGTGCGGGTATGTGGATACAGCCATTAAAAGCAATGGCTACTCTGATAATCCCAATACCACCATTCTTGCATTCTTTAATCAACAACCCGGGCTGAAAGGAAAAGTAGCTGCATTTGGTGCGTGGGGTGTGTTTAACCGGATCATACCCGAACAGAAAAGCGGCGTGCCGGTGGTGGCTGCCTATGAGCATTTTGGGGGCAGAAATCCCACAGCCAATGAACAACTGCTGAATACCATGCTTGATCATTCGCATCGGGCCTGGCCGGATGAGTGTTTTGATGTGTTTACGCACTATGGAGCCATGGAGTACCTGAAAACACGTAAACCCAAAGTGCTTTTTATCGGCTATGGAGAAACGGATGAGTTTGCGCATGGGCGGGAGTACCGTTCCTACCTGGATGCAGCTTATAGGGTAGATAGCTGGTTGAAAGAGATCTGGGATTTTGTACAGAGTGATCCGCAATACCGCAATAAAACTACCATCCTGTTTACCACAGATCATGGCAGGGGCGATAAAACAAAATCAAAATGGAATGCACACGGAACTTCCGTAGAGGATTCACATGAGATCTGGTTTGCTGCCATGGGCCCTAATACACCTGCTTTGGGCGAAGTAAAAACGGAAGGGCTACTTTACCAGAAACAGTTTGCCCAAACAATGGCGAAGTTGATGGGATTAACATTCAAGGCAGAACATCCGGTGGCAGAAGAAATCAAAACCGTAATCAAAAAATAAGTACTCAGCTGCCTGCTGGTTCCCTGCAGTAAAACATTTTTATCAGCGGAGCCGGCAGGCAGTAGCTCTTTATTTACCCGTAAATACCGCTTTCCTTTTTTCCAGGAAGGCCGCTGTTCCTTCTTTCATATCTTCTGTACCAAAACAATCGCCGAAAGCATTTACTTCTACTTCGTAACCGTTTTTGGTTTCATCAAATACCGCATTGGCACTTTCTATGCATTTGCCAACGGCAATCGGGGCCTTGGTATTGATCAGGTCCAGTATCGATTTTGCTTTGGTGAGCAGTTCTTCCTGTGGTACCACATAGTTTACCAATCCATATTGTAAAGCGGCAGCGGCATCCAGCATCCCGCCACTCATCAGCAGTTCCAGTGCTCTTCCTTTACCAATCAGCTGAACCAGCCTTTGTGTGCCGCCGTAACCGGGTATTAGTCCCAGGTTTACTTCCGGCTGACCGAATTTGGCATTCTCTGCTGCGATCCTGAAATGACAACTCATGGCCAGCTCACAACCGCCACCCAGCGCAAAACCGTTTACACAGGCAATAATGGGTTTGGGCGAATGTTCGATCCTGAAAAAAGTATCCTGTCCGGCCTTGGCCAATGCCTTACTGGCCGCTACGGTTAAACTGTTGAATTCACTGATATCGGCCCCTGCTACAAAGGCTTTGGGTCCGGCACCGGTAATGATGACAGAACGGATGGCAGGGTTACTATATACTTCGTCCAGCGCTTTGTTGAGGTCTGCAAACACTTCTTTGTTCAATGCGTTCAGTTTATCGGGGCGGTTAATGGTAATGGTAAATACGTGGTTCTCGAGGGTAGTTAGTAAAGTATGATACATGATGGCAAGTTTGCACCAAAGGTAAGCAGCTCTGTTCATTTTGATGTGGTTGAAATGGAGGCAGCGGATGTACCATCGCTTCATTGCCGGTTTTACCCGGTTCAACAGCTGAACAGGCTGCTTAACACAGGTAAGTTTCAGTATGGAATGGCGAATGAGGAGATTTACACCATCAAATACAAAAACACATAATTATATGGAACACAGAATTCAATTATCAACCAGCCTGCTGATCGCCGTAAAAGCCAAGCCTGTCAAAAAGATCCGTAAACCACTGGTAGCGGGTATTCAAATAGATGTGAATCCTGCTTCACTGCAGGAAAAAAGCCGCCATCTGGTAGATGTGCTGGGCAATATCATTCCGGCGGGCAGTAAAGAAATTATGCTGCTTTCCTAACGCGTTGATTTTTCATAGTACAGTTGATCAGAAAACAGGGCCCCGCCAATTGGCGGGGTTTTCTTTGCGAAGCTGTTCAAAACTTCTGTAAAAGGAGTCACCTTCTTTTGTATTTTGAGGTATGAATCTGATCCAGATCATCATGTACTCGGGTATTTTTGTTTTTGCCGGTACCGGCGCGCTGAAAGCGCGTACGCACCAGATGGATATTTTCGGCGGGGCTGTAATCGCTTTTGCCACGGCCTATGGTGGAGGTACCATCCGCGATCTGCTGATAGGTGCACACCCGGTAAACTGGATCAATGATTATCTTGCATTAGCCCTGGTAGTGAGTGCCGTAATTATCGTTTCCTTTTTCCGCACCGACCAGATCCGTTTCCGGCGCACCATTTTTTTTACCGATGCCATTGGCCTGGGCATGTTCACCGTAACCGGAATTGAGCGAAGCGTCTCTTACAATATCAATGATGGGTATGCGATCATTATGGGCGTAATTACGGCTACTTTTGGCGGGCTGCTGGCTGACATCTTATGTGGAGAAAAACCCGACCTGCTGAAACGGGGAGAACTCTATGCCACGGCCTGTGCTATTGGTGGAGTGATTTATATACTGCTGAAGAAATGGGGCATTGAATACAACCTGGGGCTCTTTATCTGTGTTTGTATAGTGGTAGCTGTCCGGATCTTTTCTAAAAAGAACCGGGTTCGTTTGCCGGAAGTATAATAATCTTATTGCATCACCAGTATAACTGCCGTATATCATACAAAAAGCCTGTCGAAAGACAGGCTTTGGTTTTCCGGAATAGGAATGAGGGGATTAGTTATATAAAAACTGCTTTAGGAAAGCGATGCTGCGCGCGCGAGCGAGAACAGATGCATTGGCATCGGTACCAGCTGCCGTTTCTCCATCAAATCCATGTTCGGCACCGCTATACACTTGTTTGGTGATGGGAGCGGAAGCCGGATTCAGTTGTGCTTTCTGGATCAATCCATCATAGGAGCTGATCTGTTTATTGTTATCCCAGTTGGTATAAGTGCCGGTATACAAAGGATCAGCACCTGCAGCATGAATCAGCATGGGAGCATAGTTAACATACTTACCATCGCTGGGTGTACCGGGTTTGCCAAAATAACTGAACATGGCGGCGCCTGGATAATAAGACACGGCTGCTACAAATCCACCTTCTGCAGGTTTGCCGGCAGGAGCCAATACATTATTGGTATAAGTGGTGCCGGCACTGATCTGCGACCAGGCAGTTGTTTTAGCCACTGCATCCGCATCTACCATTGTACCTAAAACGGTGGTTCCGCCGTGCGAAAAACCTAAGAGACCAATTTTGTTGGGGATGATTTTCACCGTAAGTGTGCGCAGGTAGGTCAGCCCGGCATGGGCATCTCTGGGCCTTACAAATTCTGCCGCAATCGGTAAACTATTTGGCGGCACCATATTATGAAAGGTTTTGGTGCCACGGGCCGTATAACTGTCTACAAACAGGGCAGCGATCTTATGTACCCTGAACGAGTCGATCCAGCCCTTGAACTGAGAAGCCATTTTTGTATTGGTGCTGTCGGTGCTGCTCCACAAGCCACCACTACCGTGCATTACCACAACCGCCGGTACGGGAACCGATGTGGAAGGAATATACAATACTGCTTTCAGCTGGTTGCCACCGGTTGGATTGGGCAGGTAAACAATTTGAGTAGTTTCAGGATTGGCGCCCGTTGTGCCCACCTGGATAGGAGTAGGTACCACATTACCGGCGGCCTCTGTGTTAGCAACCGTTTTAGTACAGGAGAAAAGCAACAGGCTAATCGTTAATTTAATCGCACCCGCCAGCAGCATTTTTTTCCATCCGATTTGTTTGATCAGGTTCATTGTGTGTTTTTTTATTTGCATGTTTGAATATTTCGGATGCAAAATTTGATTTTGACAAGCCTCCCGCAAAACATACTACACCCACCCGCAGTAAGTTTTTAATGAAGTGAGCCCAAAACCAAATGAACCGTACATCTGCAAACCTAATCCCTGAAATGTATCAACGCTGCACTTATAGTATTAATCCATGCAGCAGAAATGATCTCTTATACCCCCCCCCCTCAAAACTCCCTACTCACTACTCACCACTGACGATTCACGATTTACGCCTCATTCCCCAAATCCCCCGCTTCATTACAATTCCACCATTCTTCATCCACTTACATTTTTACCCGCCAGATTATCGCAGCAGATTTGCCCTGTCAAAACAAAACAACCATGATAAAGAATACTCCCACCCAATTTGCACAGTACATGGCGGCCGTATATGTTACCCTCGGTATTGCTGCCAGTTCTTATTATATCAATCACTGGTTCCTGCCGGCATCGCCGGTGGCTACGCAGAGCCAATCCCTGATTGAGCTGAATACGGCTGTCGGGAAAGAGCATGGTATTTATGTTCATTTCGTACAATAATTTTTTCATCATTATAAATCCATACAATGACCAACCATCAGATCACACTTGTAAAAAATACCTGGGGCATGGTAGCATCGATCGACCCGGTAACCGTAGGAGGCTTATTTTATAACCGCTTATTCGAGATCGCCCCACCGATCCGTGCCATGTTCCGTACACCGGTGGCGGAGCAATCTAAAAAACTGCTTACGATGATCGGGTATGTTATCAATAAGCTGGATAAGCTGGAAGATATCATTGAGGAAGTAGCCAAACTGGCCAAAGGACATGTGCAGTACGGTGTAAAAGCGGAACATTATTCCATTGTGGGAGAAGCACTGCTCTGGACACTTGAGAAAGGACTGGCAGAACACTGGACCGAAGAAGTAAAAGAAGCCTGGGTACTTTGTTACACCACGCTGGCCAATGCCATGATCGCTGCTGCAGAAGATGTGCAGGCAGCTGCTTAGTAAGATCCATCCTGTGAAAATCCTGTTATCCCGTTCTTTGAGCGGGATAACTTGCTGTTGGGTGCCGGACCGAAAAGAAATTTTCGCAAACGGTTTTTATACAGGATGATTTAGTTTCTTTACACCTGATTTGTGCTAACGCAAAACACCCCCAATGACTGAGCGACAAATGATACTGGTAAAGAATAGCTGGAAACTGTTCCGGAAAATTGAACCGAAATTTATCGGAGAGGTTTTTTATGGAAGACTGTTTCAGCAGTTGCCCTCGCTCCGTGCCATGTTCAAAGGTGACATGTCTGCGCAATATGGCAAACTGGTGGATATGCTCAGCCTGGTCATTTCCCGGCTGGATAAGCCGGAAACCGTGAATGAGGAAATCCGGCAACTGGCTATCCGTCACGTGGAATATGGTGTACGCCCCGCCCATTACAAACTGGTTGGCGATGCCCTGTTATGGACCATGCAAAAGGGTTTGGGTACAGACTGGACAGATGAGACCGCTGAAGCCTGGATTACCTGTTATGCCATGTTATCCGATACCATGATCAAAGCAGCTGCCGGTATCGGCAAGGGCTAATGCCCAACGCTTCGATGCGTTTTTACTACGCTTCCTTTTAATTTTACCCTGTTTCGTATATCGTTCTTTTCTAAGCCTGCGGTTTTATGTATTTTGTTTGTCTAATCCTGTAGAACAGGTACAAACCGGATGTACATGCAGAAACAAAAAAGCAGGCTTCCTTCTATTTTTTACTGGCTATTTTCCGGTCTGCTACTGTGTGCAACTACCCATGCCCAGCTTCCGCGCGATCTGAAGATCACCAACTTTGATGGTTCTACCGGTTTTTACAGCCGCATGGTGCGCTGTTTTCTGAAAGACGATCAGGGGTTTATCTGGATCGGCACGGCAGATGGTTTATACCGCTATGATGGATATACTTTCCGCAATTACCATAAACAACCCAACGATACCAACAGTCTGCCCGATAACAATGTATTACAGCTGGCTGCGGGTAAAGATGGTAAGATCTGGATGGGATTGGAAAAAGGGGGTGTCAGCTGTTTTGATCCTGCTACGGGTACCTTCCACAACTATCCCGTACGCATAAATGGTAAAACGGTACCGGCAGTTATTTCGATGTTGCTGGTAGATCATGCCAGCCAGGTATGGGTGGGCCTCAAACAAAAAGGGCTCTGGCAATTGAATACCCTTACCGGAACCTATACGGCTTATGACAGATTAACGGACCCTAAGCGTTTGATGCCGGATAGTAAAATTTTCTCCTCCACTACCATCAGCACTGCCGTTGAGGGCGATCCGGGTGTGTTGTGGCTGGGTACCTATTATGGTTTGTTTCGTTTTACTACTGCTACCAAAGAACTTGTACCCATTCGCAGCCAGCCTTTGCAGACAACTGTTTTCAGGGATGATGATTTTATTTCGGTGGCACAGGATGGGAACCAGCTTTGGTTAGGTTCCTGGGCCGGTGGACTGAGCCGGTATGATATACAAACGGGCCAGTGGAAGAATTATAAGGTCAATTATGCTGAACCGAAAAAATATACGACCAATATCATTTCCGGTATCAGGGTGCGTTCGGGAAAAGAACTCTGGATCAGTAGTAACGATCGCGGTTTGGGTATATTTAATAAACAGACAGCGCAGTTCAGTTTTTATGCAGATGATCCGGTACATCAGAACGATATACCCGCTATCCTTTGTTATGACGTAGCCACCGACAAACACAATAATATCTGGTTAATGCACGAGTGGGGATTGACCCGCATTCAACCCCGGGAAAGTAAGTTCCGTTTTACAGAAGTGCCGGTAAGTAAAACAGACAACAAACAGTTCTATTATATCCGCGATCTGGTAGAAGATGAAGAGCATATCTATGTAGCTACTTTGCTGGCGGATGGATTTCATGTTAAAAATAAAAGAACAGGGGTTGACCGTCATTTCCCGGTAAAACTGATGCCGGGCGAGGAACCTTTTCTTTCCGTTTTTAAAATACTGAAAGACAGTAAAGGAAAGGTTTGGGTAGTATCGAGGGATTATATCTATCAGTATGATACACAACAGGAGGAACTGGTGCTGATTGATCAGCCGGCCGGTGCGCAACTGCGCAAAGGGTCTAACCACTACAGTGATATTACAGAAGATGCGAAAGGGAATATCTGGATCACCAGCACGCGTAATGGTGTTTTTCGCAATGATCCGATAACCGGGAAGTATGCGCATTTTTATCATGATCCGAAAAATAAACAGTCGCTTACGTCTAATACCATTACTGCGATTACGGCGGATAGTTATGGGCGTGTCTGGATTGGTGGTCCAGCAGGCATGCTCGCTTTTTATGATCCGCAAACGCAGCAATTCAGTGGTTACGCTTTCTATTCCTCAAAAAATAATGCAGAAGCCGGGAATACGATCACGGCTTTACTAGCCGACAGAAACGGTATGGTATGGGCAGGCTCGGACGATGGGTTGATACAGATCGATATCACCAAACCGGCACCCGCCGTGGTTAAAGTATACAGTTCGCAGGATGGCTTGAGAGGAGATGTAGTCTATGCTATCCGGCAGGACTGGAACGGCACCATCTGGTTCACCACCAATTCTTCTCTCTGTATGGTCAACCAACGCACTCAACGTGTGAACAGCCTGCTGTTGAGTAATGATGTGATGAAAACGGTGGCAGATGGTATTTATCTCACTGTCAATGGCAACAAACTGCAGGTGCTTACCTATGGCGGTTACTACTCTTTTGATCCTGTATCGCTGCGCGAAAAAGAAAAAGACTCGGTAATCACCATCACTTCTTTCCGTGTAAAAGACAAAGAATATTATTACCAGCAGGAGCTGAAAGAAAAAGGCAGGGTCCGTTTGGGTGCCACCGAAAACATGTTCACTTTTGAGTTTACGGTATTGGATTTCAGTCAGTCAGATAACCGCCAGTACGCCTATATGCTCGAAGGGTTTGATAAGGATTGGGTAAATGCCGGCAGCAGGCGCTATGCCAGTTATACCAATATTCCCGGGGGCAATTATGTGTTCAAAGTAAAATCGCTGGATACCTATGGTGATGTGAACAGTTCTGTGGTGAGTATTCCCTTACATGTGAATGTGCCTTTTTACAAAGCCTGGTGGTTTATACTGATCGTTGCTGTGGTAATAACATCACTCTTATATGTGTTCTACCGTTTCAGGATAGAGAAAGAAAGGGAGATCCTGCAATTACAGACGAAGGCCCAGACACTGGAAAAGGAAAAAACACAGGTGCAGTACGAGAACCTGAAACAGCACCTGAATCCGCATTTCCTGTTTAACTCCCTCACTTCTTTAAGCAGCCTGATCCGCATTAACCAGAAACTGGCGGGTGAATTTCTGGATGGGATGAGCCGGATCTACCGTTATATACTGCAGAGTAAAGACAGTGAGTTGGTTCCATTGAAAGATGAGATCCGCTTTATCCAGACTTTTATCAGTTTGCAGAAAACAAGGTTTAATGAAGGGCTACAGGTGAATTTGCGGATCGAGGAAGAATATATGCATCAGAAGATCGTGCCGGTTACGCTGCAGAACCTGATCGAGAATGCCATCAAACACAATATTGTGGATGAGGAAACCCCTTTGGTGATAGCGTTGTTTGTAGAAGATGGATACCTGCTCGTGAAGAATAACCTGCAGAAAAAATCTTTTGTTGACACCAGTAACAAACAGGGACTTGATAATCTCCTGTCATTATATAAATATCTCTCAGATCGTCCCATGCTGATTGAAGAAGACGAACACCATTTCACTGTTAAAATTCCGCTGATATGATAAAGGCTGTGATCATTGAAGATGAGCAACTGATAGCCAAAGAACTGGCCAACAAGATCGCCGATGTGGCAGATGATATTACCATTGTGGAGATGCTGCCCAGTTTAAAAACTGCCAGAAAATGGTTCATGCAGAATGCCGAGCCCGATCTGCTGTTCATGGACATACAGCTGAGTGATGGGGTTAGTTTTGAACTCTTTGATCATTTTACATTGAAATGCCCGGTCATTTTTACAACGGCGTATGATGAATACGCCATCCGTGCTTTTAAAGTGAACGGTATTGACTACCTGTTAAAACCAATTGATACAACTGATCTGAAGAATGCCATTGAAAAATACCGTAACCTGCTGAGCGGGAAAACAAATTTTCCGGTAGATATGCAGCAGCTGATGGCTACGCTGGCAGCACCACAGGCATCACTGTACAAAGAAAAGTTTATTGTGAGTGTGCGGAATAACTGGATCCCGGTAGATACCCGGGAGATTGCCTGTTTTATGCGCGATAATCTGAATTACTTATATACGTTTGCCGGTGATAAATATATTCTCGATTATACTACGCTTGAAGACATAGAAGAGCTGCTGGATCCCAAACTGTTTTACCGTGCTAACCGGCAAAGCATTATCCATATCAATGCCATACAAAGTGTAAAACCGCATGAGAACCAGAAACTATCTGTATTCCTGAAAGCCCCTCTTAAAATGGAAGTGGATATCAGCCGGGAAAAAGCGCCGGCCTTTAAAAAGTGGTTCGACAGGTAATATGAACAGGGATGCAGCTGCGATCAGCCACAAACTGACTATTGTAAAAGCGGGGTTCTAGAAATTACGATTAACTTTTACCCAGTCGGTAATATAGGCAGCAATATCTGCGGTAGCGGCCCCGGGGGCAAAGAGTTTGCCCACGCCCATCGCATGTAATTCTTTCATATCTTCTTCAGGAATAATACCGCCGCCGGTAACCAATACATCATTCATTCCCTTTTCCTTCATAAAAGCCATGACTTTCGGAAACACGGTCATATGCGCGCCACTCAGAATACTGATGCCGATAGCGTCCACATCTTCCTGCAGGGCGGCATTCACCACCATTTCCGGGGTTTGCCGTAAGCCGGTATAGATCACTTCCATGCCCGCATCCCGCAAAGCGGTGGCAATTACTTTGGCACCACGGTCGTGGCCATCCAGTCCAACTTTGGCAACTAAAACACGGATCGGTCTTTGCATATCGCTTAATTAAACAGGAATAATGCTGTAAAAATAGTTCAATTGTACTTAGGTTTACACTACTAACAGGCGAATCAATGAACTACCGGAAATTTGGAAACACCGGCCTTACCGTAAGTGAGATCGGATTTGGTACCTGGGCCATTGGCGGTGCCGCTTTTGTAGGTAATACCCCCATTGGCTGGGGACCATCAGACGACATGGTTTCTATTGCTGCCTTACACAAGGCACTGGATGCAGGTATGAACTTTTTCGATACCGCCGACTTCTACGGTTTGGGGCATTCGGAAGAACTGCTGGGTAAGATCATCGGTAACCGGAAAGATCTACTCATCGCCTCTAAAGTGGGGCAGACCATCGGTGCCAATAATACCATTGAACTCAATTACACCAAAGACTATGTGATCAAAGCCTGCGATGCCAGCCTGAAAAGGCTCAAACGCGATCATATCGATTTTCATCAACTGCATGTGGCACGCATGCATCATCTCGAGAACGGTGAATGTATTGAAGCTATGCAACAGCTACAGCAGCAGGGTAAGATCCGGTATTGGGGTATTTCGCTTATCACTTTTAACCCTTTCCCGGAAGCTGATTTCTTTTTTGAACACAACCTGGGGCAGGGATTCCAACTGGTATTCAACCTCATTAACCAGAAGGCCTTACCCATCCTAACCAAAGCGGCTGCCCGTGGTTATGGCATCATTGCCCGTATGCCGCTGCAGTTCGGACTCTTATCCGGAAAGATCCAGCCCGATACTGTTTTTACGGCCGATGATCACCGGAGTTACCGCGTAGTACCACCGATCACAGAAGCCACACTACAGATCCTGAAGGAGCAGGTTTGGCCGCTCTGCGAAAAATACAACACCACGGCATCTGGCCTGGCCCTGAGCTATATCCTCAGTTACCCTGAAATTTCTACCGTGATTCCCGGCATCAGAACACCGGAACATGTATCACTCAACACCGATCACCTTGTTATCCTGGAAGCAACAGATAAACAACACCTGCAGGATCTTTATGCATCACACTGGCTGCCGGTGATGGAGATGATGGAGAAACAGGGATAGATAGGCAGAGTTAGTAGTTAAAAGTTAGGAGTTAGGAGTGGGGTACGGTTTCGTCATGCTGCACGGTCTTTTTAGTTGATTTCAGGGAAGATTAAATTGTTTCCTGCCTGCTTTGATATTGCGTTCTGCAATTACTTTTACGGAATCATCGGGGGCGCTGTAGAGAATGATTTTGTCCCTGTACTGCCTGGATAGTGGATGGGTAACAGAGTCCAGGATCTCTCTTTTGCCCCAGTGATTGAAAAAGGAATCATCGGCATCCGGTAAATCATCTGTTACGAATAAAAAATACCGGTAGTTGAATTGATCAGGTAACCAGAACAGAAAACTGGCATCATCGCTATAGATCTCCGGCAGGTGCAGGGGCTTGCGGTAAAAACTCAGACAGGCTGCGTGCGAATAATTGTCGCCATAGATCATGGTTTGTTTTTTCACAGAATCGGGCAAACTGTGGTAAATCTTTGCTGTTTTATCGGCCATTTCTTTCCAGCCGATCATGTCGGCAAAATCCTGTGGCAGCGGGTGTTGCTGATGATCTTCCCAGCGTAACATGGGACTTTTCCCGATGCCCATTCTCTGATAAGTTGCTGCCAGTTTCTCCGGCGACTGGTAAGGAATCAGGATGGGGAGTATCAGCAGCGTAAATGCCAGCATAAGTGTTGCCATGGTACCGCCGATCCAGACGGCATATTTCCCGCGCATCCATCCTGAGAGCCAGATGCCGCCAAACGCCACCAGGGTTGGATAAATAGCCGCTGCATAATATCCTTTTCCATTAAAGTATAACAAGAGGCCGATGATGCCCATATAGATAAATGCAATCAGCATGTATTTCCTTCCTTCTTGTTTCATCAGTATATACCACAGTCCGCCTATCCAGATAAAAAAGCCGGGCAGGAGCATGAGTAATTGATCCACCATAAAATCTGTTCGGCTGTTAAATTGCAACTGTTGTTGGGTAAGCAGGTTCATGTGGTGCAGCACCGGAAAATGATGAATGTATTGCCAATACAGGTTGGGCAAGCAGACCAGCACGCCCAACAACATCGCCCAATAAAAATGAGGGTTCAATAACCATCTGCGCTGTTGCGTAAGTAAAAGGGCTGCAGTAAATGCGAGTATATAAAAAGCAGTAGAATATTTACCGAGTATTCCCAA
>SCVK01000146.1 GCA_004297075.1 Chitinophagaceae bacterium | reverse complement strand
CAATATCACTTCCGTTGGACGGCTAACCAATCTTTCTGTAAGCGGCACTATTGAAGGAGGAACTTTCAGTGGTACATTGGCCAGCTCAGCCTTGAATACAATTACCAGCCTGGGTAATGTACAGAACCTGACCGTGACCAACAACATTGCAGCTGCTACCATTGCAGCCAGTGGAACCGTAACCGCAGGTACCTTCAGCGGACCACTTACCGGTACCCTTAATACTGCCGCACAGCCCAATATCACTTCCGTTGGACGGCTAACCAATCTCTCTGTGAGCGGCACTATTGAAGGAGGAACTTTCAGTGGTACATTGGCCAGCTCAGCCCTCAATACAATTACCAGCCTGGGTAATGTACAGAACCTGACCGTGACCAACAACATTGCAGCTGCTACCATTGCAGCCAGTGGAACCGTAACCGCAGGTACCTTCAGCGGACCACTTACCGGCACCCTTAACACTGCTGCACAACCCAATATCACTTCCGTTGGTCAGCTAACCAATCTCTCTGTAAGCGGTACCATTGAAGGGGGTATTTTCAGTGGTACCTTATCCAGTTCAGCCCAGAATACAATTACCAGCCTGGGTAATGTACAGAACCTGACTGTGACCAACAGTGTTTCGGCAGCTTCCATTTCTGCAAGTGGAACAGTTAAAGCAGGTACACTTAGCGCAACCAATATTACTGCAACAACAGTTCAGGCCAATAGCTATCAGACCAATATGAATGACGTAGTAGCTGCCGCCAATTTAACGGTAGATTTAAGTCTGGGCAATATTATCTCCATTCCGCTTACTACCAGTACCATTCTTGCCTTTAGCAATGCCCCCACCAAACCAGCTTCCTTTGTTTTTAAAATAGCCTATAGTTCAGCAACAGCATATACTGTTACCTGGCCTGCTTCTGTAAAGTGGAGCAGTAATACGGCGCCCACTTTAACCTGTGCAACCGGGAAAACCGATTTGATCAGCCTTATCTGGGATGGAACCAATTATTACGGCACTTATGCGTTAAATTTCTAACAGTAATGCAGTTACTTACAAACAAATAAAAATGGGGCGTTTACTATCTTTCAAATACAGGTCTGTTTGCATTTACCTGGTTATACTATTTCTCAGATCCATTCCTGTATTTTCGCAAACCATAACTTCCTTCTCGCCTGTTTCCGGGCCAACGGGTTTACAGGGATCTACAACCATCACCATTAACGGGACGGGCTTTAGTACTACGCCGGCTAATAATCTTGTTTTCTTTGGTGCAGTATCTGTGGTTCCCTCTGCAGCAACAGCTACTACGCTAACAGTCAACGTTCCCACGGGAACCACCTATCAATACCTGAGCGTATTGAACAAAGAAACAGAGAAAAGGGCCACAGCTTACTCGCAGGAGCCCTTTATCCCTACCTTTTATAATGAAGGTGCAATGCAATTTTCTACTTCTGCAGATTATACATTACCTTATTCCTCCTCCAAACCCTATTTTAAAGTGGGAGATATAGACGGTGATGGAAAACCGGATGTGGTTTTATTAAATGTGGCAGCCAATACAGTAACAGTTCTTCGTAACACTTCCTCCGTTGGCTCGCTCAGCTTTGCTACCGGGGTAGATATAACCACGGGAGTTACCCCTACTTGCATCGCAATTGAAGATATGGACGGAGATGGAAAATATGACCTGGTAGTGGGGAATAGTGGCGACAAAACTTTTTCTGTGATCCTGAATACTTCTACAACCGGTACAATCAGTTTTGCCGCTAAAGCGGATTTTTCCACACCAGTCCCAAGCATTGTAGATGAATTAGCCGCAGGTGATATGGATGGCGATGGTAAGATGGATATCTTCTACATTAAATTTATTCTCTCTACAACCACTGTACTTGGTTTTTTAAATAATTCTACTATTGGCTCACCAAGCTTCACATCCGATATAGTATTGAACTCCCATTCCTCGAAAAATATTTTTTTCGCTGATTATGATCAGGACGGGAAGGCTGATATATCCTGGGTAAACAGTGGTAATGGTTTAGCAGATCTCTATCGAAATACAAGCACATTGGGTAACATTAGCGTTCAAACCAAAGTCGCTGTTACAGCAGGTACCGGTCCCTTTTGGTTTACTGCCGGAGACCTGGATGGAGATGGTAAACCCGACCTCGTATCAACCAACACGGGAGGAAACAATATCGCCACCCTTCGCAATATATCCACTTCAGGAACAATCAACTTTGCAGCCAGGTCGGGAACTCCTCTTGGCACCACCACTCCCAGTTGTGTGGTAATGACAGATATTGATGGAGATGGAAAACCGGATATTGCTGTAACGGCCAAAGGCAATAATACCGTTAATATTTTCCGAAATAATTCCACATCCGGCACGATCAGTCTCGGAGGCCGTGTATCACTTTCTACAGATACATCACCAAATTTTCTCTCCTTTTGTGATTTTGACGGGGACGGAAAACCGGATATGGCCGTTGCCAATGCCAGCAGCTTCACCATAACAAAAAGCCTTAGTAAAACAAAAATGTTTTTCAGCCGAATGCCATTTTAAGATAGATATCAAACTTCTACAATGCCTGGGAGAAGCCAAGGAATGGTTTCAATATAGTTCCACTTTAGATTTTGTTTAGCGAAATCATAACCATGCCAGAAAGATAAATTTCAATAATCCGGCAAGTGTCAGTTACCGGGAGGTATTACAATAGGAAGAAAAGGTCAAACGGGTATTAAACCTGGGTATATATTAAAGCGAAATTAGTGCCAACCCCTTTTTTACTGGAGATGGTATATTCCAGTCCAACCTGTTTAGCCATATCGTGAATGATTCTGAAACCCAGGTTATGCGATACGGTCACGTTATCATGTATTTGCTCCAACAGTTTTTCAGCATCAAACCCTTTCCCATTATCAATAATCGAAACCGATACTGTTTGTCTCCATCTAGCAATACTGATTTTAATGACCCCATCACGGGTATACTTGTTGGCATTGTCAATAGCATTCCTGATGATAATGGAAGAAATTTCTTTGTTAGTAGAAACAAATATGTCATCTTCAAAATCCAGATCCAGTACATTGTTATTGGATTCGATCACATTTTCGTAGATCCGTATATTTTCCCGCAAAGTTTCCGAAATATTCACCTTTTCCTGCTGCAGGGAAATCTCGAATTTATTGCTAATGAACCAGTCGAGCACATTGTTGCCAAAATGACTGAGATTCTGGCAGGTTTCAACCAGCATTTTGAGATGTTTTCTTTGTACATGTTCAGGTTGTTTCACACCTTCCAGGGTCAGACTTTCAGCAACATCACTTAAGAACCGAAGTGGCGACCGGATGTCATGCATAACAATCTTACAAATCTTGACAATGGTATCGTATTTAACCACCAAATCTGCATGCTTGTCTAACAACTCGTAATAAGCATCGCATTCTTTGATATCTTGTATATCATTTGTTTCCATTGTACCACTTATTGATATGTTAAAAATCCAATATATTAATCGTTATTGGATATAGATCACTGACTATCAATAAGAAAGATAAATGTAATCTGTTAAAAGCAAATTAAAAAAACCTTAAAAAAGGCAAGTCATCCGTAGCATCGGGAGTTAACTCATGAAACTGCATTCATATGGCCGCATTTGTTAATCAGTTCAACCAGGTTTTTGACCTGCAGCTTATCAAAAATGCGGTTTTTATAGGTACTAACCGTAGTAGGGCTCAGGTTCATTAATTCTGCAATTTCTGAGATCGCTTTCCCGCTTAATATATACTGAAGTACATCAGTTTCTCTTGTTGACAATAGATCAACAGGATTCTGCGGTCCCTTGTTCTGTATCATAGCGGAAAATAGATGCTCTTTCACCCTTTCGCTCACATATTGTTTTCCCGCCAGAACCGTTTGAATCGCAGTGTTTATTTCATCATTATTGGCTGATTTACTCAAGAAACCGTCCGCACCGGATTGCAGATACCGTAATGCAAAAGTGATCTCATCAAAAGAAGAGAACATCAGAATCTTGATGGCCTTATTCACTTTCCTGATTTCATTCACCATCGAGAGATTATTGCCTCCCGGCAAACTGATATCAAGCAAAAGTACCTGAAACTGATTCTGCGACACCTGTTCCAGCGCTTTTGCAAAGCTATCCACACTGGTAACTTCTGCAGCTGGAAAAGCTTCCCTGATTGTAATAGTAATCCCCGTTCTCACAACAGCATGATCATCTGCAATTAAAAAAGCATTCACTGTTTTCATATATTTTTTTTATACTAAAAAAATAAATCCGGTCAGCAAGGCAAGAGTTCTGTAGTTGGCTGCACACATTCCCTTCATCTGCGGCCAATCAAGGTTCACCAACAAAATTGGTACTAGCAGCAGATCACAAAACAACCATCGCCAAGGGGCAAAGTTCCCTGCAATACCTGAGTGGCCAACAAGCCGTATCAGGTATTCAAACATATAAGCTCTTGTTCTTCTTTCATCGGTTTTCGAAAGTCCAGGCTTTCACATCATCAAAAATGATACGCAAGGGTGAACCCAAAAGTGAAAAAACTATCTGCTCCACTTGCCACACCCGATCTTAATTGATTTTTACTCACCAGTTTTTTAGTGGGGTTAGCAAAAAAAACAGCCGGATCGGCGAGTGCAGGATTAGCTGCCGCCAACGCTACAGGATCGGGATACGAATCAGGCCCTACATCATCCAGGTAATCTGTAAAAGCGAGGTGATAACTGGCAAACAGGGAATAAATCATTTTTTTATTGAGCAGATACCGAAGCTGTAAGGTAATAGGTGCCCCCAGACTTGAGAGAGCATATGGCGCATTCTCTGCGCCTGGCAAATGCTGTCCACCGGTGCCCAGAGATTGTAAGTCATACAATTCTCCCAGGTACTCGCCCTTCGGAGCAAATTTTATGTAGTCGACCCCAAATCCGATAGAGGGCCTGATTTTGTTCCTCGAAGAATATACACGGTTATCAAAAAAATCATATTCCACCTGTAAACTGATATTGGTAACCGGCGTAGTAAAAGAAAAACCACGGGCCATTTTTACAGTATCGCCCGATCGCATATCAGAACCGGTTAATGTCATTTTCATCAGCGACAAACTGAGCGATATATGATTCTTCAAACTATACCGGAACTGTATACCTGCAAAGGAATTAAAATCATTACTGAATAATTTTTTATTGGATAAGGTTCCATAGTAAAGCGCATACGCACCCATGAAGCCAAGCTCATACCTTTTTTTAAAGGAAAAGGTTCTTACAACAGGTGGTTGAATAATTTTGTTTTGACCTTCCAGGCTATCCCTTTTCTTTGATCGTAATTCATAGGCAAGTTTCTCAGTCTGGTAAAAACGCAAAAAAGCGGCATACCCTACCCTGATCTCCGGTATATAACCTCCATCAGTACCCCTCAGATCAGTAATGGCCAGATACCCCCGTTTGGCACGGAAAATACTATCGGTCCGATAATCAAAATCAAAGATCAGCCCTTCTTTGTCATAGGTGGTTTCCATTCTGGCCCTGATGAAAACAGTATCGGATATTTTCAGGGAATCTTTCAGGTACACCAACCTGACCTGCTGTTTATCGATCAAAAGTGGACGGTTGGGCGTTACCTGCAGCGCTTGAAGCCCTTCCCAAAGTGCATAATTATCATTGATCACAGAACCGATACTATCTACTACCTGTTTCCATTTGCCGTCACGCATACGGTAACTTGCCCTATGTGTTTCGCGGGGTGGAAGTTTTTCGATCTTATATACATGCGACGGAACAGTGTCAGATGGCTCAGTGAGAAAATTATTTACTACCAGCTTGGGAGAAGTATAATTGACGGTATAATCATAAATGCCCTTACGGATCTCTCTCTCGCTCAAAGCCCCCCAGTAATTACCGGGAACCAGCAAACTATCCAAACTTCCATACATTCCGATATTTGCTGCATGCAATACAGTATCGGCGTTGTTGTCCCACAAAACATTACCCACAAAACTGTTGGCTGTAATAATGGCTTTGTATTGCGAGGCCGTTTTATCCATCCGCCCAAAAAGGAAATTACTTGAAAAAGTGTACTTGCCATATTCCGTTATCCGGTTGTTCGCAATAGGCATGGCAAAAGC
>SCVK01000145.1 GCA_004297075.1 Chitinophagaceae bacterium | reverse complement strand
CATCAGATGAATACATGGTGAATTCATATGTGTTACATTCTTTGCTGCTGGCTCAAAATAAAACGGTAATAAACAAAGCACATGGCATCGGCTACTACTCCCCGTATGTTGCATATAGTGAAATGCACATGTACAACGATAACCAGATAGAACATTACCGCAATAAGAACAAAGACATCGCTTATTATATCCTGGAAGAATATATTGTAAAGAAAATAAATTATGGTCCTGATAAGAAACCGGCCATCGTTTATATCGATCATTGGATACTCGAAAGGTACAGCCTGTTTTATGAAGCGGATCTTCAACGTGAAACGATCCGGAAACTGTCGGAAATCGGCGAACATTTGAATATACCAGTGTATGTTAAATTCAGCCCGCACAATTCCGCGGCTGATATGAAAGAGTTTTTAAAAACCTACAGCCATGTTTCCATTTGCACCAATATAAAAGAATTGGCTGCAACACATAATATCCTTTTCGTCAATCTCTTTTCAACTGCTTACTACGATTTTTCTAAATTTGGAAATGTAATGTTTATGGAAACAGATGTTTTTAAACCGGCAGCCATGTTTGGAAGTGATATTGACAGAAGCAACCTGGAAAACCTCGAACAAAATATTACACAAAAACTCCTGGTAAACTAATACTATGTATTCTCTTGCATTTATCTGGTCCAAAATTTTCAAAAAAATCAGGCTGTCTTCTGTGCGCAATTCCGATATCCATAAAACATCGGTCATTGAATCTGGTTCAAATGTGGTAAACTCAAGTTTTGCGCGGTATTCATATTGCGGTTACGACTGTGAGATTATTTTTACCAGGATCGGGTCGTTTACTTCTATCTCAAATAACGTTCATATCGGCGGTGGTGCGCACCCACTTACCTGGGTTGGAATGTCACCTGTATTTTATGATAATGTAGATAGTATCAAAAAGAAATTTGCCATGCATAAAAGACCGGAAAGTCTTGAAACCATTATAGGTAATGATGTATGGATAGGTCAGTCAACATTGATAAAGCAGGGCATTACAATTGGTGATGGTGCGGTGATCGGAATGGGTAGTGTGGTTACAAGGGATGTGGAACCTTATAGTGTAGTAGCAGGCAATCCCGCTAAACTAATAAAAAAGAGATTTGATGATGCCACTATTGCCGAACTGTTACAGGTAAAATGGTGGGATCTTTCTGAAGAAGAGATTGAGAAGTATGCCTATTGTTTTAATAACACCGAAGTTTTTCTTGACACGTTTAATAAATCAAAAATAAAATGAAAATTTGCACCAATTGTGTGATGGATACTACCGATTCAGCAATCAAGTTTGATGAAAAAGGAGTGTGTGATCATTGTAATGATTTCTATAATATTACTTTACCCTCATGGGACACCGGGGAAAAGGGGTTTAAAGAACTCCAGGTAATGGTAGATAAGATAAAAGAGGAAGGCAAAGGAAAAGACTTTGACTGCATCATTGGCATGAGCGGCGGTATTGACAGCTCTTTCCTTGTATATATAGCCAAAGAAAAAATGGGTCTGCGCCCGCTTGTTTTTCATGTGGATGCAGGATGGAACTCGCAGATCGCAGTAAACAATATCGAACGTATCGTTGACCAACTAGGACTCGACCTCTATACCCATGTAATTGACTGGGAAGAAATGAAGGACCTGCAACTGGCCTATTTTAAATCGGGTGTTCCGCATATCGATACGCCGCAGGATCATGCTTTCTTTGCGACCATGTATAATTTTGCATCGGATTATAAAGTTAAAAACATACTAACGGGTGCAAACTATTCAACAGAATGCGTGCGTAATCCTGTTGAATGGATGTATTACCAGTCTGACAGTATTCAGTTGAAAGACATTCATAAAAAATTCGGAACAAGACCTTTGAAAAAATATCCTTTGACAAAAATATTATGGCACAAGATCTACCTGCCATATATAAAGGGTATCAAAGTGGTGAGACCTCTGAATTATGTACCGTATATCAAGAAAGAAGCCATGCAACTCCTCCAGGATAAATTCGGATGGCAACCTTACCCGCAAAAACATTTTGAATCAAGGTTCACGAAATTCTATGAAAGCTATTGGTTACCTGAAAAATTCGGGTATGATGTAAGAAAAGTTCAGTATTCCAGCCTCATCCTAACCAAGCAGATGACCCGCGAAGAAGCACTTGAAAAACTGAAGGAGCCTACATACGATGCATCCACCATCGACCAAGATTTTGAATACATTGCTAATAAACTTGGTATTACCGTGAATGAATTGAATTCTTACTTTAAAGCGCCAAATAAAACCTACAAAGATTACGCTTCACAGGAAAATATTTATAAAATAGGAGCCAAGTTGCTCAAGGCACTGGGTATTGAGAAGGGGGGGAAACGTTAGTAGGTAACTTGAATTACTAACCATTGTAACATAAAATTAAAAGAGACAGATAGTGATAGCAATTGTAAATTATGGCTCGGGTAATATTCATGCCATATCCAATATTTACAAACGTCTGAATATTGAACACTTTATTTCGGATGATACAAATGAGTTGAGAAAAGCCTCCCATCTGATACTGCCGGGTGTGGGTGCGTTTGATGAAACGATGCGTATATTATACAGCACCGGTCTGAAAACGTTTCTAGATGAAATGGTATTAGGAGAAAAGAAACCCATTATGGGTATCTGCGTCGGTATGCAGTTGCTGGCTGAAGGCAGTGATGAGGGCGAGTTGGAAGGCTTTGGATGGATCAAAGGAAGGGTAAGAAAGTTCGATGCTTCTAAACTAAAGGCCAAACCACACTTGCCACATCTTGGCTGGAACACAGTTGAATTAAAATACCAGCATCCTATTTTTTCAGATATTGAACACGACAGGGGATTTTATTTCCTGCACAGTTATTATTACGACTGTAGTTCTGCCGATGATATACTCGGCACAACCGATTATGGGATAGCTTTTTCTTCAGCCGTTAACCATGAGAATGTTTTTGGCATGCAGTTCCATCCTGAGAAAAGCCACCAGAACGGGATCAATATTTTCAAAAATTTCTCAAAAATATAAGACATGCTGCGTCCCCGTATAATACCGTGCCTTCTGGTAAGAGATAAAGGATTGGTAAAAACCGTAAAATTCAAACATGGAAAATATGTGGGAGACCCATTAAATGCCGTAAAGATCTTCAATGAAAAAGAAGTAGATGAACTCATTCTACTGGATATTGATGCAACAGTGGAAAATAGGGAGCCTGATTTTGAAATGATCAGGAATATCGCCATTGAGAGCCGTATGCCTTTGTGCTATGGCGGCGGTGTTAAAACCGTGGAGCATGCGAAAAGGATCATTTCACTTGGTGCAGAAAAGGTAGCCATCAGTTCTGTTGCCCTTGAAAACCCGCACATCATCACAGAAATGGCGCAGGCAGTGGGTACACAGAGCGTAATCGTTGTGATCGATGTAAAAACAAAATCCATTTTCGGTAAAAAGGAAGTGGTATCACATAATGCAAAAAAATCAACAGGTCTTAACCCTGTGGAATTTGCTAGGCAATGCGAGGCGGGAGGTGCAGGAGAAATCGTGATGAATTCGGTAGACCATGATGGTGTGATGAATGGGTATGACCTTACACTTATCAAGGAGATCCGCGAGGCAGTTACACTTCCACTTACAGTGATCGGTGGGGCATCTTCACTTGATGATCTCTCTGACCTTATCAGCAAATTTGGTGTGATCGGCGCAGCAGCCGGGAGTCTTTTCGTGTTTAAAGGAAAATACAAGGCGGTACTGATCAATTATCCAAACCGCGTAGAAAAGCAAACCGTGTTAAACAGAAGCGGGTTCACTTATTAAAATATAATCGCTTTAGAATATTATGCTACAAATTATCCAGGACATTAAAAAAGGGGATACGATTTTAGAAGAAATACCCGCCCCGATTGTAAGGGGGGGGCATGTACTGATCAAAACACACAGATCACTAGTGAGTCTCGGCACAGAAAAAATGCTGGTTGAATTTGGTAAGGGTAATCTCATTAGTAAGGCGAGGCAGCAGCCTGAAAAGGTTAAGCAGGTATTAGACAAAATCAAAACAGATGGGTTAATGCCCACACTGCAAGCTGTTTTTAATAAGCTGGATGAACCGCTTCCGCTAGGGTATTGCAACGCAGGAGAAATAATTGGACTTGGTGAAGGGGTTTCTGAATTTTCTATTGGAGATAGGGTGGCGAGTAATGGACACCATGCAGAAATTGTATGTGTACCAAAAAACCTGATTGCCCGCATACCGGATAATGTAACGTATGAAGAAGCCTCCTTTACCGTTATCGGCTCTATAGGATTGCAGGGAATCAGACTGGTTAACCCGACAATGGGCGAAACAGTGGTGGTAATCGGCTTGGGATTAATTGGATTAATTACCGCAGAACTCCTGCTGGCTAATGGGTGTGAAGTAATTGGGTTTGATTTTGATCATAAAAAAATTGCCATTGCCAATGAAAAAGGCATTAAAGCATTTTTGGCAAGCGATGCGGATGTGGTAAAAACAGTTGAATCAATCACTAGAGGGATAGGTGCCGATGCAGTAATCATTACCGCTTCTACAAAAAGCAATGATGTGATTAGCCAGGCGGCACAAATGAGCAGAAAAAAAGGCAGGATTGTGTTGGTAGGGGTAATAGGGCTGGATATACAAAGGGCAGACTTTTTTAAGAAAGAACTGAGCTTCCAGGTTTCCTGCTCCTATGGGCCAGGTAGGTATGATGAGGATTATGAACAGAAAGGAATAGATTATCCATTGGCCTATGTGCGATGGACAGAAAAAAGGAACTTCGAGACTGTTTTAAACGCCATTTCAAAAAAACTGCTTAATGTTCAGCCGCTGATTACGGAAAGGGTTTTACTGGAAGATTATTTGCAGATTTATAATAGTATGGGAGGTAACTCCATTGCCTCCATACTGGAATATCCCGTTCATTCTGCCATAATGGATAAGACTGTTTCTGTTAAGCAATATGTTTCTAAGCCAGCTAATGGAGTACTGGGTATTGTAGGAGCGGGTAATTTTACAAAAATGACAGTGATGCCTGCATTAAAAAATGCTGGTGTCCATTATAAATATATTTCCAGTGCAGGTGGACTTACTGCCAAAGCCTTAGCTAAAAAATATGGATTCGAGTTCAGTACCACTGATTATAAACAGATACTGGCCGATCCGGAAGTAGATCTGGTAATGATTACCACTCGCCATAACCTGCATGCTAAAATGGTTGAGGAAGCATTGCAGGCAAAGAAAAATGTGTTTGTAGAAAAACCGTTAGCCATTGATGAAAACGGGCTGAACCTGGTTATTGACGCATACAATGCGTTGACGGAACCCTTGTCTGTAAGTGTTGGCTTTAACCGAAGATTTTCTCCATTTATACAAAAAGCCAAAAAACTGATTGGCGAAACAACTACCCCTATCAATATGTCGGCAACCATGAATGCCGGCTTTATTCCTTCAGATATATGGGTACAGGATATGCTGGTGGGGGGGGGGAGAATCATTGGTGAAGCCTGTCATTTTATTGACCTGATGGTTTTCCTTTCTGGTAGTAAAGTGCAGCAGGTAATGATGAGTGCGCTTGGAACCGCTCCTGCCAACAATACGGATAATGCGATTATTACACTGAAGTTCGAAAATGGCTCCCAGGGTGTGATCAATTATTTTTCGAATGGAAGCAAAGCTTATCCAAAAGAGCGGATAGAAGTATTTGCGCAAGGAAAAACTTTGATTGTAGACAACTTTAGAAAATTAACAGGGTATGGTTTTAAAGGATTTTCTTCTTACAGAAGTTCTATTGACAAGGGGCATAAAGAACAATTTTTACGGTTGGTCAAACAGGTGAAAACTGGTGGAGATCCATTGATCGCTTTTGATGAAATCATTAACACAACCAGAGCCTCTTTTGCGGCACTTCGCAGTTTACAGGAAGGTAAATGGATTAATATAGATAAATAAAGAAAATGAGGATAACCATTATTGCAGGGGCACGTCCCAATTTTATGAAAATTGCCCCGATTATAGAGGCTATAGAAAGGAGTAATAAAATCGAAGATCGTATTCAGTATCGGTTGGTGCATACCGGGCAGCATTACGATAAGAACATGAGTGATAGTTTTTTTGAGCAGTTGGGTATTCCGCATCCACATGCAAACTTGGAAAGCGGCGGTGGCTCACAGGCTGAACAAACTGCCAGTATCATGGTTCGCTTTGAGAAAGAATTAATGGATAATCCCGCCGATCTGGTGTTGGTCGTTGGTGATGTTACGTCAACACTTGCCTGTTCAATTGTAGCCAAGAAATTATGCGTACAGGTGGCACATGTAGAAGCAGGGATCCGTTCTTTTGACCTTAGCATGCCGGAAGAAATTAATCGCATGGTAACAGATGCCATAACGGATCATTTCTTTACTACTTCAGAAATAGCGAATCAAAACTTAAGAACTGCCGGGGTACAGGAAAACCGGATTCATTTCGTGGGTAACACTATGATCGATACCTTGTTAAAGCAGCAGGTTAATTTTACAAAACCAGTCATCTGGCAGGAACAAGGGTTGGAAAAAAAACAATATTTTGTTGTAACTCTTCATAGGCCAGCTAATGTAGACGGTGAAAATAAATTAAAGCTTTTATTAGAAACCATAATTGAAGGGGTTAGGGGCTTACCCATCATATTTCCCGTACATCCGCGTACTGCGAAGAATCTGCAAAACCTGGGTATTACGGCGCCCAATCTTTTCATGGTAGAACCCATGTCGTACCTGGAATTCAATTTTCTGGTTCAGCATGCGAAAGCGGTGATCACAGATAGTGGCGGTATTACAGAAGAAACAACCGTAATGGGTGTGCCATGTATTACGCTAAGAAAAAACACGGAACGCCCCGAAACGGTTACAATCGGAACCAATGAATTAATTGGTACGGATCCAGACAACCTGCCGCCCGCATTTACTACCCTGTTTGAGAACAGCTGGAAAAAAGGCGCCATTCCCCCGCTATGGGATGGGAAAGCCGCTGAACGTATTATTGCTACACTAGTAAAGCTTTATCCATAGTGTTCAGAAAGCTGTTATTGATCTTACATACAGTTCGGTACTTAAAATGGATTCAGATCAGGTATCAGGTCTGCTACAAACTAAAAAACCGTTTGTTACAGATTCACTGGTATAAAAAATACGCCGATAGCAAACTATCTTCTGTTCATCTTCTGAGTGCTAAAAAACTGATTCTTAGCGATAAAAAATACCTAGGTGAGAAGGTTTTTTCTTTTTTGAATATTGAACACCAATTTAAGGAACAGGTAGATTGGAATTACCTGGGTCATGGGAAGCTCTGGAACTACAATCTTCAGTATTTTGATTTTTTATTTGATGTACATATTACCGATACGGAAAAAGCCTGCCTACTGAATGATTTTTCAGAAAAATTATTGAGCGGGCACATCCCGCCGGAACCCTACCCAGTATCGTTGCGCCTGATCAACTGGATTATCTACTACTCAGAAACGAATATTAACTCACCGGCTTTCCATAAAGCCCTGAAATACCAGGTTGATTATCTTGAGCATAACCTTGAATTTCATATACAGGCAAACCACCTTTGGGAAAACTATATAGCACTTGCCTTTTCCGGTTTGGCTTTAAGAGACGAAACCCTCACTGTGCATTCACTTAGATCAGTAGAGCGGCAATTGAAAGAGCAAGTGTTTGCCGACGGAGGCCATTACGAAGGATCGCCAATGTACCAAAGTATTCTACTGGCAAAATTACTAATGCTGTTGGATGCATGGGAGAATACCGACTGGGTAACACAGGATAATGAATGGCTGAGGATAGGTGTTTCAAAAATGCTGGGATGGTTGGATGCATTCAGCTTCAGAAACCAGACCTGGGCCTTTTTGAACGATGCTACAGCAGGAATTGCGCCACAATTATCTGTGCTGAAAGATGTTTCAGCGCAGATGCATATTGCCGCGACTGAGATAAAGCTGAAAGAATCTGGTTACCGGAAAATGGAAAATCGTTATTTTGAAGTGCTAGTTGATATTGCGGATATACAACCCGAATATCAGCCTGGGCATTCTCATAGTGATATGTTGAGTTTTTGTATGCAATACAAGGGTATGCCGGTATTTGTTGATCCTGGTATCAGTACCTACCAAACAAATAGCAGGCGTATGCTAGAAAGGTCTACGGCATTGCACAATACGGTTGCGGTGAACCAAAAAAACCAATCGGAGATCTGGAGCAGTTTCAGGGTAGGCAAAAGAGCAAAACTTACCATTGAATGCGACTCTGAAAAGCGGATAGTTGCCTACCACAATGGTTACCTCGGTACAGAAGGAATACTACACGATAGAACTTTTACATTAGAAGACACACGATTCAATATAACAGATTGTTTAAAAGGCGATAACCCCAATAAACAGGGTCTTGCTTCTTTCTACCTGGACCATACGGTTAAACTGTATATAGAAGAATCCAGCGGCTTACTTCAGATTAATGATGATTTGATGATGCGTTTTTCGGGAGAGTGTTCTTTTGAAATTGATACCTACCGTCAGGCCTTGGGTTTTAACTTTCTGGAAAATAGTAAAGTGATAAGGGTGTATTTTTCTGGATCACTTAGTACCTCAATTTTTGCTAAATGAAGAGAATTTTATACCTGAGTTTTTATTTTGAACCGGATTTATGTGCAGGATCGTTTCGTAACACGCCACTTGTAAAAGAACTGGCCAGGCAATTGGGGCCATCCAATGAACTCGTTGTGATTACCACCATGCCTAACCGGTACAATACTTTTAAAATAATAGCGCCCAGGTATGAAGAAATGGGTAATATAAAAATTCACAGGATTGCGATACCAGAGCATAAAAGCGGCTTCCTGGACCAGATATTTTCTTTTTATGCTTTTTATAAAGCGGTGCACGAAATAAGTAGAAAATATAAGTACGACCTGGTTTTTGCCTCTTCTAGTCGCTTATTTACGGCGTACCTAGGACATAAAATGGCAAGAGAGGCAAAATCGCCTTTGTACCTTGATATAAGGGATATTTTTGCGGATACAATGAAGGATGTATTAAAAAGTAAGGCTTTAAAAATAGTGATATTGCCACTACTCCGACTTATTGAAAACAGGACTTTCTCAACAGCAAATCATATCAATTTAATATCAGGTGGTTTTGCCCCTTATTTTGAAAAATATACCCAACCCGCATACACTTATTTTTCGAATGGGATTGATGAAGAATTTGTGGATCTCGAGAAGAGTAATGCTGCAAACAATGTTATAAAAAGAATTATTTATGCCGGTAACATAGGTGAGGGGCAGGGCCTTCACACCATTGTTCCACAGGCTGCGAAACAACTGGAAGGTAAATTCGAATTCTGTATTATTGGTGATGGGGGCGCAAGAGGAGAACTGCAGGAGCTGATTGATAAAATGCAATTGAGCAATGTTAAATTGATAAATCCTGTAAAAAGGACTGAGTTGCTGGCGTATTATAAAAATGCCGATTTCTTTTTTCTGCATTTAAACGATTATGAGGCATTTAAAAAAGTACTGCCTTCTAAAATATTTGAACTAGCCGCGTATGACAAACCTATATTGGCAGGTGTGGGAGGTTTTGCAAAACAGTTTATTCAGCAGAACGTAAGCAATACCATAGTGTTCGATCCTTGTGATGTAAACAGTTTTGTGTCGCAATTACTTAAGTATGAATATGCCACCGGGTTTCGTACGGGGTTTATTCAAAAATTCAGAAGATCAAATATCAATGCCGAGATGTCTTCATCAATAGTAACCTATTTGCCTTGAAGGAAATTATTATTACCGGTGCAAGCGGTTTTGTGGGTAAAAACCTCGTTGAATACCTAAGAGAACTGAACTGTTTACCCGTTGGTATCAGTTTGCGATCAGGAAAAATACCCGATCTACCTGGAAGTGCAGAGGCACTGGTGCATCTTGCGGGTAAAGCGCATGATGTAAAAGGGGTAGAAGATGCAGAAATCTATTTTGCAGTAAATACAGATCTGACTATCCGGTTATTTGATGAATTTCTGAATTCTACAATCCCTGTTTTTATTTTTTTGAGTTCGGTAAAAGCTTCTGCAGATTCTGTAAATGGGTTACTCACAGAAGAAGACCAACCTTATCCAGTTACCGCATACGGTCAATCCAAATGGGAAGCCGAGCGTTACATCCTGAATAGAAACATTCCATCTGACAAGCGTATATTTATTCTGCGACCCTGTATGATTCACGGCCCAGGCAATAAAGGGAACCTTAATTTATTGTATAAGATTGTAAAGTGGGGTATACCTTACCCGCTGGCTTCATTTGAAAACCAACGTTCTTTTTTAAGTGTTGAAAATCTATGTTTTGTAATCAAGGAACTGATAGATAGAACGGATATTCCTTCCGGTGTTTATAATGTGTCAGATGATAGCGCCTTATCTACTAACAGGGTTATAGAAATCATGTATGAAACGATTATGAAAAGGCCCAGGTTATTGAAAATTAATAAACGATTTATCAATAGTACGGCTAGGATAGGCGATTTTCTACCATTGCCGCTCAATTCTGAACGGCTACAAAAACTTACAGAAAGTTATGTAGTAAGTAATGCCAAGTTAATAGATGCAATTAAAAAACCTTTGCCAGTGGGTTCGGAAGAAGGATTGCGAAAAACCATTTACTCTTTTTGCGGAGGTAAATAAAGCTACTTTATTCTTAAGCCTTTAGACTCTTTGCCTTTTAGTAAACCTGAAACCTATTTTAAGGTAGGTTTTTAAAACTTTTACCCGTTTAAGGTATGTAGATATAAGCGAAATGTGCTGTTGGTATTTTTACGTAATATTTCAATTGCTTTAAATTTCACTATTATTACAGCATATAAGGCTGATAATCCATTGATTGCGATAGCAGGTTTATTTGGATTTCTTACAATATATAGTATCTTTAGACTCCGATTTGAAGGTAGGCATCAACTAATTACTGCTTATTGACCTCACTCAGATCATAACCTATGTTTAAAAATATAAACATTGTACCTCGGTGGATCATTTTTGTGATTGATTTGGGGATTTGTTGTTTTGCACTGATTTTCGCTTATCTGATACGGGTAAACCTGAGTATCGATGCGATTGATATGCGTGATCTGAGCGGTAATCTATTGATTTTGGTACTGATCAATTCCATTGTCTTTATCAATTTCAGAACCTATGCCGGTATTATCCGATACACAGGAGTACAGGATGCCCTGCGGATCTGTTATGCCACAGTAATGACTACCTGTGTGCTTTTTTTTATCAGTTTGGTAGCAGCCAATTCAGGTGGGGCCTTGGTATTTTCGAACGTAACCCTGATTATTTATGCACTCTTCAGCTTTTTATTCCTGATCGCTTACCGGGTATTGATTAAATATGCGTTTAGTTATCTCCGTAACTATAAAATGGACCGCAAAAATGTAATTATTTACGGAGCAGGTGAAGCTGGTTTTGCTACCAAACGGGTGCTGGAACATGATACCACTTCGAATGTAAGTATTGTGGCTTTTGTGGATGATGATGCCCGGAAAGTGGGGAAAGTAGTGGATGGGATCCGGATCCATCATACCGCCGATCTACAAACTTTGTCGCTGGCACAGAATATTGACGAGATTATTATTGCAGCATTTACGCTTGCCCCCATCAAAAAGAATGAGCTGGTTGATTTTAGTCTCGACCATGATATAAAAGTGCTGAATGTGCCTCCATTAGATAAATGGATTAATGGCCAGTTCTCTGCCCGACAGTTACAGGCGATCAAAATTGAAAACTTGCTGGAACGTGAGCCTATACGGATCAATAATGAGGAAATTGCCAGTCAAATCAGCAATAAACGGATACTCGTTACTGGCGCAGCAGGATCTATCGGCAGTGAAATTGTACGCCAACTGCTCAAATTTAATCCGCAGACGATTGTGCTTTGCGACCAGGCAGAAACCCCCCTGCATCAATTGGAGCTGGAATTGCAGGATCTAAAAACGGGTACCAATTGTGTTTCATTTCTGGGGGATGTACGGAATGAAAAACGCATGGAGGAACTTTTTCATTTGTTTGAACCCCATTATGTTTACCACGCAGCCGCTTATAAGCATGTGCCCATGATGGAACTCTGCCCCACAGAAGCCATCCTGACCAATGTATTGGGTACGAAAATTATCGCGGACCTATCCATTAAACACCATGTACAAAGATTTGTAATGGTTTCTACCGATAAAGCCGTGAACCCTACCAATGTAATGGGTGCTTCTAAACGTTTGGCAGAAGCCTACGTACAGCAATTACACTACAAAGTAAACCATTCGGAGCCAACAACTAACGGCAATCAACTGGTAAAACAAGAAGTAACCAAATTTATTACCACCCGTTTTGGCAACGTACTCGGTTCAAACGGATCGGTGATTATCCGCTTCAAGGAACAAATTGAAAAAGGAGGTCCGGTTACCGTAACCCATCCCAATATTACCCGTTTCTTTATGACCATCCCGGAAGCCTGTCAGCTGGTACTGGAAGCTGGTTCCATGGGTAAAGGAGGGGAGATTTTTGTATTTGACATGGGGAAACCAGTAGCCATTGTCGAACTAGCCAAAAAAATGATCCGTTTATACGGACTGGTTCCTGGTATTGATATCGAGATAAAATATTCGGGCTTACGCCCCGGTGAAAAATTATACGAAGAGTTATTAACCGACTCGGAAAATACCGTACCTACCTACCACGAAAAGATCATGATTGCCAAAGTCCGGCAACAGATGCATGATCTGCAGCTCCATTTTGAAGAACTGATTGAACTGGCCCGCCAAAAGCAGGGGTCGATGGCTATGGTAGCTAAAATGAAGGAACTGGTTCCTGAGTTTGTAAGTAACAATTCTGTTTTTGAGAGTCTGGATAAAAAAGAATCTGCTGCTAGTGTGGTTTCGATTTCGAAAGTGAGTTAGGGCTGGTTTTGGCCTTTAGTCTTTGGCCTTTGGTATTGGGAGCATTGGCTGTCCTTTCACCACTTACACCCGGCCCTTGTCTGCTTCGCAAAGAGTGGAAGGAATGGCGCATTTGTTGTCAATCCGCGACAATTACCCAATACGCCAAAAGGCCAACTTGCCTGCCGTTAGGCAAGTATCCCCAATCTAAATACGCAAACACCTAATCCCCCAATTACCATAAATTAGCCCCCTCACTAAAAACTAAGGACCAAAGACTAAAGACCAAATGCTGAACCGCCTCTTCGCCCTGCTACTGCTTATAGTTTTTTCTCCCTTATTCCTGACCGTAGCTTTATTTATCCTGATAGAAGACGGATTCCCCATTTTCTTTACACAAAAAAGGGTGGGAGTTAACTATTCTTTTTTTCAGATCTACAAGTTTCGTAGTATGAAGAAAAATACACCGAATGTTGCCACACATTTATTGACGAATCCGGCGCAATATCTATTAAAGACAGGGGGACTCTTACGTAAACTCAGCCTGGATGAATTACCAAACCTGATTAATATTATTAAGGGAGAAATGGTTTTTGTTGGACCTCGCCCGGCTTTATATAACCAGGATGATTTAATGGCTTTGCGTGTAGCTGCTGGTGTAGATAAGCTAAAGCCCGGGATTACCGGGTGGGCCCAAATCAATGGAAGGGATGAGATATCCATTGAAGCAAAAGTTCAGCTTGAAAAGGAATATTTACATCGAAAATCTTTTCTTTTTGATGTTGAGATAGTAGTTAGAACTTTTACGAATGTTTTGTTTAGTAAGGGGGTGAGTCATTAGGTAGCTGTCCTTTGGTCTTTAGTCTTTGGTACACTGGTTGTCCATTGACAAGTACCAATACACCAATGTGCCCAATGCGCCAAATGCCAACCTGCCTGCAGGTAGGCAGGTGCCCCAAATACCAGTACCTCTAATCTAAACTCGCAAACAACTACTTACCAATTACCACAAATCAACCCACCCATAAAACTAAAGACCAAAACCCAAGCCCAGACCACCAATGCGCCAACTTATTCTCATCATATTATCCACTTACATATCAGTTCCCATTTTAGCCCAAACTACCCAGGTTGGTTCTGTAGAAGAGGAAGTATTGCGCACCAAACAATTGCAAGGCACCTATGATTCACTGTTGTCTTTTACCGTAAGACCCTTGACACAGGTAGTTAAGGCTAATTGGAAAAAGCCTGAGTTTACCGTTTTGCCGTTTACCCTTACGCAACAATACAATACCCATCACCCCTACGGCTGGAACGATGGTGCTATGATAGCGGCAAAAGGATACCAGGCGATGGTTAGTGGAGGTGTATATGCCAGATATGGCGCGTTGGAAGTTCAGTTGAGACCTGAATTCGTGTATGCGGCTAATCCTGCCTATGCTTCGAATAGCCAATATGGGAACGGGGGTAAATCTTTTCAGAAACTGTATCCCGGCCAGTCGAGTATTCGTTTGAATATGGGGCCAGTAGCTATTGGGGTATCATCAGAGAATCTTTGGTGGGGACCGGGCTATAGAAGTGCTTTATTGATGAGCAATAATGCTCCCGGATTCGGTCATGTGTTCTTTCGCACCCGTAAACCAGTACGTACGCCCATTGGTAGTTTTGAATGGCAAATCATTGGTGGAGAACTTGGATCTAATGATGCTTTACCTTATGAGAATCAAAACCTGTTGCCTAATCAGATCAGTGGCAAATCGAGGTATTATAATGGAATGGTATTGAGTTACCATCCCAAATGGGTGCCCGGGCTTTTTGTAGGGTTTACAAGAGCTGTTCAATCCTACACATCTTATAATAATTCCGCTCAGCTGAATACTTTTGAGAAATATATACCCGTGCTGGCTCTGGCCATCCAGAAAAAGAATAATCTATTCGATGATACCCTTTTCCGGGACCAGTTAGCTTCCTTTTTCTTACGTTGGGTGTTGCCAAAGGCTGGAACCGAATTTTATGCAGAATATGGTTTTAATGATTATGGAGCCAATACCCGCGACTATTTAATGAGTCCTACCCATTCGGCAGCGTATACGGTAGGGCTTAAAAAAATTGTATCACTCGGGGATAGAGCAATGCTTGAGCTGGGATTTGAGCTGACACAAATGAGCGAATCGCCGGATAGAATTGTTCGCCCCGCCGGAAACTGGTATGTGCATGGTCAAATCAGCGAAGGGTATACTCACCAAAACCAGATAATGGGAGCTGGAGCGGGCTTTGGTACTAACGTGCAGAGTGTCATGGCTACCTGGGTAAAAGGAGGCCGCAGACTAGGATTTCTGATTGAAAGATTGGAGAGGGACCCTAACATGCATGCAGACAAATGGGTGGATCTGGGATTGGGTGCTCAATCTCAGTGGACCTATCAACAAATGGTAATTGGCTTGAACATTGAATTTATCAATTCAACTAATTATCTGTGGGAAAAGGGCATAAACAAATTAAACCTGCATAGCAGGTTAAGTGTGGCTTATCGGATTAAGTGAAATAGGTATTTTTTGATTTTTTTTTTGAGATAATCGATTAGGAGTAGTAATTCTTTTGCGCGGCATCATTTAGTTGCCGATGTTCATAGTCTCTATTTACTTTTTTGTCTTGACACAAAAAAGTAACAAAAAAAGTCAAGGCAAATCACGCCAGCGGCGTGACTCCGCGCGTTTTGCCGTGCCCGCGCGCCCTTCTTTGTTTGTGTTGTTACAATTGATGATTATTTGTGTTTTATTGCGCGCCATCATTTGGTTGTTTGAGTTGTGAAATCGGCACTATTGCCCATTTACTGTAGTTCCCAATTACCATAATTACCTTATTTACCTATATACTTACATGAAACATAAGTCTCTTCTTTTCCTTCTCAGCCTGATTTTCCTGCAGAGCAGCGCTCAAACTATTTCAGACGATAGGTTGAAAGAGGCTTTCCGCAACCGCCAACTGATTGATTCGGCAAAACCGGCTAACTCACTGATGGTGGATGCCAACCAGGTTAGGTCAGCAGATCTGGATGCTGCCGTTTTGATGAAATCGAAACCGGTTTTTTCAAAAGGGAACTTACGTGTTCAATGGCTGCCTGCCAGTTTGGTGGAACAATATAATTCGAAGGCACCCTACGAATGGAACCTGGGTTCTATGTTACCGGCCAAAGGACTTCAAACAATGATTTCAACTGGAGTACATGCCTCCTTTGGAAAACATGTAGAAATACAGCTGGCGCCGGAATTTGTAAATGCAGCTAATAAAAACTTCGAAGGTTTTCCACTCCAACTAAATGAACGTGCCTGGGCAGACCGATACCAGTTCTGGAATACCAGTGATATACCGGGTCAGTTGGGAGAGGGTGCTTATACCAAGTTTTTTGCCGGACAGTCGTATATCCGGTATAATACCCGTACTGTTTCTTATGGTATTTCTACCGAAAATATGTGGTGGGGGCCGGGATCCCGAAATGCACTTATTATGAGCACCAATGCTCCTGGTTTTTTGCATGCGTCGATTAAAACCTTGCGACCTATTCAGACGGGTATTGGACGGTTTGAGGGTGAAATTATTGGTGGTTTGCTGCAATCATCGGGTATCCTGCCTCCGCGGATCAATAGTGTTTACAATGGCAGTTTTGTATATGTACCCAAGGAAGAGAAAAGCCGCTATATAAGCGGTATGGTACTGACCTGGCAGCCCAAATGGACAAAAGGCTTATTCCTCGGTATTGCCAAAGCATCCTATCTGTATGCTTCAGACATAAGCAATCCGCTGGATGTTTTGCCTTTACAGGGTTTTTTCGGACGTGCGATTACCAGGACTGAAAAAAGTGGCAGAAAAGCTTCCATGGGTTCTCTGTTTGCCCGTTATGTAATGCCGGCAGAACAGGCTGAACTGTATATGGAATTCGGGCGGAAGGATTTATCCCTAATGCCCTGGAATATTTTGCAGACAGAGTCTTATAGAAGGGCTTATGTGGTGGGCTTCAGAAAACTCTTTTCAACCAGTCGTGGGGCCCATATTCAATTTATGGGCGAGCTAACACAAATGCAGGCCCCTACGGCCGAACTGATTGCCACTCCGGATAGCTGGTACACACATAAAAATGTACGCCAGGGTTATACCCATTTAGGAAGACCCATTGGTGCTGGTATCGGGCCCGGCAGTAATAGCCAGACAGTGGAAATAGCCTGGGTAAAAGGATTGAAAAAACTAGGTATCCAGTTTGAGCGGGTTCGTTATAACAGTGACTATTATTATTATGCTTTTGCTTACATCACAGACTTCAGAAGGCATTGGATTGATCTTTCTACTACATTTAAAGCGGATTGGCAGTTCAAAAACCTGTTAGTTTCCGCTCAACTAGGCATTATCCGTTCCTATAATTACCAGTGGCTGGTGATTCAAACTGATCCCACTGATTTCTTTCAACCGGGGAATGAAGTGTTGAATTTTGCGCCAAGGGTTAGTGTGAGGTATCGGTTTTAGTCGTGAATCGTGAGTGGTGAGTAGTGAATGGTGAATAGGCAATGGGCAATAACCTCCCAATGCGCTAATGCGCCAACACGCCCGATACCCATAACCCTATGCACTGAATACCTAAAGACCAAAGACTAAAGACCGTGAGTAGTGAGTAGGCAAACCCCAAACTCTCCCCCAACCTACACCTTATACGCAATAAAAGACTTATCGAAACCAATAAACTTTTCAGCATAAATATTCGCATCCGGGAATAGTTGTTTCATTTCCCGTAAGGATAAAAGCCTGATCTCTCTTACCTGTTCTATAGCCTCTCTTTTTGAGAGGCTTTTTTGTATATGGCCCAGTGAGAAATGGCGGGTTAAAAAAACGCGTTGAGAAAAAGGCAGATACTGAAACAGGGGGAATACCCAATGGGGTTCTATGGGAAACCAATAATTGGGGGTTTGTATAAAAAAGCGTTTGCCTACCCTTTGTACTTCTGCTGCCATTTTTTGCTGGTTCTCCCAGGTAAAAAGGTGTTCAATCACTGAATTGGAGAAAACCAGGTCAAAAGACTGATCTGCAAATAGGTGCAGGTTGGTTGCGTCTCCGGCAACACTTTGCATATCCGGGTTGCTGATAGCGACTTCTGTCAGGTTTAATAAGGTGATATGTATTCCTTCCTCCTGAAACTGCATCGCTTTCCAGAATTCTTCCGTTCCGCCGATGTCTAATATGGATAGGGGCCTGGGCAGATCTTTTATCAGCGATAAAAAGAACAGAAACCGCTTACTGCGCATTTTGTGCGATAGGGAGGCTTTGTTTTTGTTGTTAGCTAACTTGTCCAGAAAACTCATGCTGCTGATATGTATGTGTTTTTCCTGCGGTTGGATCTTTGTAATACCATGATGGAAAGTATACAAAGTATAGAGCCGAAAAGAGCGCCATATAAAATGGACCATCCGAGTTTAATACGCGTATCTGGCAACGGTAATTCAGGTGCATCAACTACCTGAATAGTGGGCGTTTCCTGGATCTGGGCCGTTTTGTTCATTTCCAGATTCTTGATGATCTCTGCATAAATGGTACTCTGTACAAATTTATCCCGGGCCGAAATTTCTGCAGACACTTCCGGTGCTGCAAAAACCGGGTTTGCATCTAGCAGCAGCCTGTTGGCATTGGCGGCTGAGTAGGTTTTGCGGTTCAGGTTACGTTCCAGACTATCGGCTTTTGCCTGCAGTCGTTGAATGTTTTTGGTGAGTCTTTGGGTTTTTGTTTCAATATAAAAACCAGTAGCGGTTTTTAATAACCTCTGACAAAACAAACTGCTTAAGGTTTCATTGCGCATGGTTGTTTGCATTTCTATGAAACTGAGCTTACGGTCGATCTTGGCAACTACCAGTTCTTTTTTAAGGATGTTTTCAGTGATTTTCTGCAGTAAACTATCTTCCAGCCTTGTAAACATCCTTTTGTCTGCCGGGAAATCGATTTGCCGGTTAATGCGGGAGCTGTTTTTCCATTTCTCTTTCCAGTGATAGGTTTCTGCATACAAATCGGCCAGCGATTTTGTAGCGCTGCTGTCTACCTGTGTTAACAGGGTTTTCCTGATCAAACTATGACTTTTCAGCAGCGCCAGAATATTATCGCCCGAGAGTACACCACTACCTCCGGTTACATTTCCCAGGTCAAGACCAAACTGCCCGGCAAGTGCCGACATGATACCGGTGCCGGATGTTTTGGAGTCTTCTACCACAAAAGTGATCCTGGCTGAATAAGCAACCGGTTTCCAGTACCTGTATGCTACACTGATAACAATCCCCAGGATAGCAGATAATAAGATCCAGCGCCAGAATTGTAAAGCAGACCGTAATGTAACAAGGAATTTTTCACTTTCATTCTTAAGTGAAAACAATGCATCTTCCGGAAGTTCTTGTGTATGGCTGTTATCGGGGTATTGCATGCGTTGATTTTATCTTTTTAGAATCGTGATCATACTAACAATCCCTGTTAATATCCCGGTTAATGCTGAAAGTTCAATGATGGAAATCCCTTTTCTCTCACCTGCCTGTTTTGCCGGCACAATGATCTTACTGCCGGCTGTTACTTTGGGATAAGTTCTGAAAAACAGGAAACGATGGATCTGTTTATTTACTCCGTTGCTGTATTGTATATAGGCCTTCTTAAGGTTCCCATTGTCGTTAACGCCTCCCGCATCGGATATATAAGACAGGAAACTGCCTGATTCGTATCTCAGTATCTGAGGGTTGAACACTTCGCCTTTCACTTCTACAAAAGGTTCATTTCTGGGGATATAGATACTATCGCCGGGCAAAAGCAGAAAATTGTATTGGTTCTGTCCTTTGGCGGAAAGCATGGTACTGGCTACCCTGAGATTGTTCCGGTAAATCTGTGCATCGGATAAGGAAGCGTAAGGGGTGGGGCCACCGGCCCTTGCCAGCAACTCTTCAATACTTTCATCTCTTCTCTCCAATGAATAATCACCGGCATATAAAACTTCTCCCCTTAATTTAATACTTCCCAGGTTTCGATAATTGAGCAGGCGGGGCACAAAAATATAATCCTGCGGTTCCAGCAGGGTATTGTTTTTGGAATCCTGTAAGCTGGAATCTACATTCACTGTAATCAGGTCAATCAGTTTATTGGCCAACGTGTCTGATTTGTTTTTCTGTAAACGGGATATTTCTACCTTATGTGTTGCGGCTTCATTGGTAAATCCACCCGCCAGTATAATAGCATCTTCGAGCGAAATGCCTTTTCTGAATTGATAGGTTCCTGGTTGTCTTACATTACCCCCTACGAGGATAGTCGGGATATCCTGTAAACTGTCTTTAGCCATAATGTAAACAGAGTCTTCTTTCATCAGGAGGATATCGGGATCCTTTCCGTCTAAAATTTTACGGGCATCAAAAGACAGGAACAGTTTCTCGGCACCATCGGTTTTTACACGTTTGATATAGCCCCTGTTGGTAAAAGCATCTTCCCGGATCCCATTTGCCTTTTTAATCAGTCCTGATAAAGTTAATCCCTCAGTTAACTCATAGTTCCCCGGGCGCATAACAGCTCCGGTCAGTATGATCCTGTTTTCAAAACGTGGCAGGATTTTATCTACATGGATCGAATCACCATTACGGGGGATGATATAACTGAAGTCGGCTGCAGTTATATCCCTTATCTTTTTTTCCCTCTCTCCATTCTGCACCATTTTGATCGATTCCTTATAGGCGTTTTCTCCAAACCCGCCGCTGTACTGAATGATATCTGCAATAGTTTCTTTATCAGACAACTCATAAATAAAAGGCCTTTTTACGGCCCCGGTAAGTGTTACCCGTTTTGCATACACAGGGAAGCGGATGATATCCTGGTCCTGTAACTTATAGGATTTATGGAAGACCCCTTTCTGCAGGAAGTCATAAAAATCAATTGTCTCGATTACTTTATTGTTCCGGATCAGTTCAATTTTTCGCAAAGAACCATTTTCGGCCGGTCCACCTGACAGGTACAATACATTAAAAAGATCTGCTAATCCGGACACGGTATAAGTTCCGGGTGTTTCCGCTTCGCCAATAACCGATACATTGATGCTTCTGGCATTATCTACGGTCAAAAACAGTTTTGTTCTACCCGAACTAATGGCCGGGTAGGCAATTTTCATGGCATTCATTAACTTCTGTGATGCCTGGTCAATGGTTAGACCACTGAGGGTAACTATTCCAACATAAGGTAGCTGAAATGTGCCTTCTTTGGTGATTTTATCAGAAATACTGACTTCGTTTACTCCCGTGAGGTTAACCGTAATAACATCGCCGGTACCTAAAACATAACTTTTGGAAGGGCTGTTAATCAGGCTTGGCTGAAAAGTAATATTGGGGGCACTAAAAAAATCATAGCCGTAGTAGGGTGATACTTTCCGGATTTTAGGAACGGCAGCATGCCAGCTGTTGTCATTCATGAAACTGGCCGTGTCTTTGATATTGATGGTCTGCGTTCCGTTTTTTGACTTGGACTGACTTTGTAATTTTAATAAACGGCTTTTGAAATTGTTGACTTCCGAAGGGTTTAACCCCCTGCTAACCAATTCTTTCATCACATCTGCCTCGCTCATACCAGATTTCTGTGTCTGTTGCCATAGCTTCTGGATCTGATCATCAGTGAGTTGGCTAACCCTGCCGGTAGAGGCACCGGCTGGCAATGTTTGTGCCTGACTCGTCCCGGATATCAATAGTCCTGAAAAAAGAAAAACAAGGGGGTAAGCCAGCTTACAAAGGGTATATTTCATCCGTTGGTTGATTTAAGTTCAGACAGTATTTGTCTATCTATGCTGCCGGATACAAGGCCCGTAAAAGTAATTATATCCAGCAGGGGTTACAATCAGGCAAATATCGTTATTTATGAACATGGAATTGCCAAAATAGCTGAATTTGACCGGTTCCTGTGCTTATAGCGATTTAGCTGACTTTATAAGCCATACCTGATGCCAATAGAGCTGGTGGTTTCTGTAAAACTGGCAGCGGGGCTCGTGTTTTTTATGTGTAAGGAATTCAGGTAGCCCATGAGGTATAATTTAGGTAACCACTCATAGGAACATTGAAAATGCCATTCCTGTTGTTGGGTTAGTAATCCAAAGAGGAAGGAGGGTTGTGGTTCCTGGAAATACTGCTGGTCAATAGTACCCATTGCCCCTTTTCGAACGGTCTGATACCTCAAAAGGCATTTTACCCTGGGAGCGGGTGTGTATTTAACCGTTGCGATCCATCTATCTGCATTACTGCCCATCCAATCGCCCAACAGATAATCATTGTTAGTATAGTTCTGGGCCGGTATTAGATTCCGGTATACAAATGGGTTTATGCGGGTATATTCCAGGCCAAGCGTAAGGTAGGGTAATCCGGGATCGGTTACTGATCCGCCCAGGGTGTATCCCAACTGGTTACGGCTTTTGGCAGGGTTAAAGAGGGTTGATACCCTGATCTCATCAATAAACAGTGAACCGTACAAATGTGTATTGCGCAGGTTATTTCGGGAACTTACCTGCAGGAATAACTGTCCGTTGGAACCAGCATTGATATTATTGTTGTTAATAAGGTTATCATATGCTTTGAAAAAGAGCACTGGTATCAAATAACCCACATTTAACCTGTCGCTGTAAACCATGGATTCTCCCACCACAATATCCAGGCCTTTGACCGGGGTAAAACGCATACTGTGCTGCGCCATGAATTTGGGGACATAGATCTCCCTTCTGCTCCCGAATGCACCGCTTCCGGTTGGGTAAGTGGCGGCAGAATCGAGGATATTGGAATTCAGCCATGCGTGGGTATAAGTAAAGCTGAGCTGGCGAAAAGGGGTATAATCCAGCCTGATATAGGGGTAGGCAGGTGATTTGGAGGAGAGTATAATTCGCCCGTTTTCACCGTAACCGTTTAACAACTGATCCTGAACAAAACTGAAAGAACCATTTTTCCAGCTATAGGTAATGCCACCCCTGAGTTCGCTGTAATTGTGGCTTTTGCCATTGGCAGCAATTTTACTGATAATACCGGTGGCAGGAGTGAATTGCCGTAAGGTATCCAATCCTGACCCGTTTTCATTTACATCGTTAAAGGAAAAATAATAACTCCATTGTTTACCGGCATACCCATATAAATTAAAACCCGAACTGGTTTGTTTGATATTTCTTCCGGATCCCTGAATGGTAGCGGCAGAAAGTATGGGGTCTACCCGCATCAGAAAATTGTTTGCGGTGGTAGAAATTGCCCGGAAACGATGATAAGCATCCTGGGCAAACATGGCTGTTTTGGCTTTTGATTGATCCGTATTCAATGCCAGTGCGTCGCTAAATTCCCGTTTGTAGAAAAGAAGCTCTTTTTTTTCTATGTTGCTTAATGCGGGTTCTTTTGCTGTGAGAGAGTCGAGGCATTGCTCCAGATACATCCGGCTAACTGGTCTGATATAGTCATCAAAATGAATCAAGCCCTTCTGAGCCATTCTGTATAAGAAATTATAGATTTCACTGTTTTGATTTTCCCAGACTCCCTGTGCCGCCAGACGGCTGGTAAAGAGAATGAAAATCAGTGAACTGAGAAGTAAGCTTTTTTTTAGCATGTGGATGGTTGGGTTGGGGTTTGGTCTTTAGTCTTTTGGGTTTAGTCTTTGGTCTTTGGTGAATTTGCGGATTAGCGGATAACGGATTAGCGGATTGATAAGTATTGACTCACCCCCAGCTCACAGCTCATAGCTAATAGCTCAAGGCATCTGGCTCATTTATTGCCCATTGCCTATTCACTACTCACCACTCCCCGCTTAATAAGCATTCTGATCACCTCTGAAAATATTGATAATTGTTTGCAGGATAATCTGGCAGTCGAGCCAGAATGTCCATCTGTGAATATAATAGAGGTCAAAGTTAACACGTTCCTGCATGGCTCCGGGCATTCTGGTTTCGCCCCTGCTGCCATTCACCTGCGCCCAACCGGTGATGCCTGGTTTGATAATGTGGCGAAGCATATAATTGTCAATCGTATGCATTGCTTCCAGGTTGAGTGGGGTAGGATGCGGGCGTGGACCTACCACCGACATATTACCGAGTAATACGTTCCAGAATTGAGGAAGCTCGTCAAGGTTTGATTTTCTCAGCAATGCTCCTAATGTGGTTACTCTTGGATCATTCTTTTTAGCCTGTTGATAATTACCATCGTCATCAAGATCAGAACTGTCGTGTATCATGGTTCTGAATTTATAACAGGTGATTTTTTCATTGTTCAACCCCCATCTTTCCTGGTGAAAGAAAACGGAACCGCGGGAAGTTATCTTAATCATCAGTGCAATCAATGGAAACAACCAGATACCGATCAAAACAAAAAAAAGCAATGAAAAAAGAATATCGAAAACTCTTTTCAGGAATCGGTTCTCCTGTTTGTCAAGCGGCAGGGACCGGATACTGAGAACAGATAACTGGCCGATATTATTTACCTGTAACGGTGACAGGGCAAACTGATGAAGATTAGGAACGATCCGGGCTTTCACAGAATAATAATCACATACCTCCACACATTTCTGAATTTCCTTATTCTGGGAGTTGGGTAGTGCAATCACCACTTCGTCTATCTGTTTGGAAGCAAGCAAAGAGGGTAACTGTTTCAGACTGCCTCTATACGGGCAGCCATTCATTACCTGAACGTGATCGTCGATAAATCCAATGCATTTATAACCATAATAGTAATATTTATTGATGGTTTCATAAAAATCGAGTGCGCTGTTGGTGGCACCTACCAGTAGCAGGTTATCCAATACCTTGCC
>SCVK01000144.1 GCA_004297075.1 Chitinophagaceae bacterium | reverse complement strand
CTTGATCTGGAAAACGGCAAAGAGCTCTGGTCGTTCAACGGATTGGACGGACCAGTGGTAAGCACCCCTGTTTTTCATAAAGGCCGGATCATTTTTGGTGCCTGGGACAGGAACCTCTACGCACTGGATGCCCTTACCGGTAAACCTGCCTGGCAGTGGAACAATGGCTCGGCTGTTCGTAATTTCTCACCCGCCGCCTGTATACCGGTTATTCAGGATGATGTGGTGTATGTAGTGGCACCCGACCGTTACCTTACCGCCATCGACTTTTTTACCGGCACCACCCTCTGGCGCAGCAATGAAGCCACCGTGCGGGAATCGATCGGGATCTCAGCGGACGGGAAATATGTATATGGCAAAACCATGAACGATTGGGTGGTGGCCTTCCCTACTGCTCGCGAAAAACAATCCCTAGCCTGGAAAATAGATTGCGGTTTTGGATACGAACATGTTCCTTCTATGCTGGTAGAAAAAGAGGGGCTCGTATTTTTCGGAACTAAAAGTGGCAAAGTATATGCCATCGACCCTGTTACCCGTACCCGCGTATGGACCAACAGGATTGATAACTCGATGGTAAATACGGTAAATCCGATCAGCGGCAAACAACTGATCGCTTCTACCATGGATGGAAAAGTAACTTTACTCGATACCAAATAAGATCAGCATGTCCAAACTATGCATCGCCCTATTGCTTATGTGCGCCCATTTATCTGCCCAATCGCAGCAACGGATTTTTCTCTACCCGTCTGCCGCTGAAGTAACTATCAAAGGATTCGATACCACCGCCCCTTATCTGGATTATTATCCCGCTAAAAATACCAGTAGCGGCAGAACAGCGGTATTGATCTGTCCGGGAGGTGGTTACCAGAACCTTGCCTGGGAGAAAGAAGGCACTTTGCCTGCCCTTTTTTTCAACGAGAATGGGATAGATGCTTTTGTGTTAAAATACCGCCTCAACAATCCCAAACAGGAAGGACACCGTTACCCCGACCAATACAACGACGTTACCACTGCCATGCGCATTATCCGTTCCGGGGCAGCTGATTGGGGTATCGATGCTGCCAAAACCGGTGTGATGGGTTTTTCGGCCGGCGGTCATCTTGCTTCTATGGCCACAACCATTCACCAGCAGGGAGATCCCGCTGCGGCCGATCCTTTGTTGCGCTTTGATAGCCGGCCTTCTTTTGCCATCCTGGTATATCCCGTTATCAGCATGGATACGGTTTTTGGCCACCGCGGCAGCCGTAATAACCTGCTGGGACTTACACCTGATGCGGCGCTGGTAACCGCATTATCAACAGAGAATCGGGTAAATGCAGCCACACCCCCCGTTTTCCTGGTACATGCAGATGATGACAAGGGTGTACCCCCGCAGAATAGTATTGTATTTTATGAAGCCCTTAAAAAGCATAAAGTAAAAGCATCGATGTTCATTTACGACCATGGCGGACATGGGTTCGGGATGGCACCGAAAGATCCTTTGCTGAGTCAATGGCCCACGCAAGTGGTACAATGGCTGCAAAGACAGGGGTTCCGCTAAAATTTATCTTATCAGGAATGATGCATTTTACAGAAATATTTTTTTAACTTCCCTGTCTCATCATTAACAAAACACAAATCCATACCATCATGGCAAAAGCAAGTAAAAAAAAGGCCGTTAAGAAACCCGCCAAAAAAGCCGCCCC
>SCVK01000143.1 GCA_004297075.1 Chitinophagaceae bacterium | reverse complement strand
TCCCAGGTAAGGTATACGCCCACCGCATCTGCAGCCTGGCTGAATCCTAAGGTTTTTGCATAGGTTTGGTTAATGAGGAATTCGCGGGCCGTATCAGAAGCCGAATAGTTTTTTCCGGCCAGTAATTTCATTCCAAACTGCCGGAGGTACCCGGTGTCTCCGAATTTCATTTCCACATCTGTGGTAATATCTTTTTTGCCGTTGTGGTAAGCGATTGTACTACTCCAGGCATCGGGTGAAGCGGGAGTACCGGTAGAGAGTCCCACGGCGGCTACTTCCGGTATCGATTTTAATTCTTTTGCAAGGATCAGTTTTTTGGCCCGCGAAGTGTCGCGGTAGTTAGTACGGAAAAAAATGAGCGCCTCTTTGGTAAACCCAAGATCCTTGTTCAGTGTAAAATGAATCTGGCTGCTTACCACCAATGTGGCCAGGATAAAGAACTGTGCTATGGTGAACTGCGATATGGTAAGGCTTTTCCTGATCCAGTTCTTGCGGCTTTTACCGGTATTAAATACGTTTTGGTTCTTTAATACATTCACGGGTTTGAAAGAAGAAAGTACCATAGCTGGGTAGAAGCCGGATAAAAAAGTAACAGAGATGATCAGTAATGCCAGAAAACCCATCATCAATGGTTGACCAAACAGATCAAAATGAAGCTGTGGCGGAATAAAATCACTGAAGATCTTTAATAAAAACGGCGTTAATACAATCGATAAAACAGTGGCGAGTAAAGTAATCACAAATGTCTCGCTCATAAACTGCAGCAGTAATTGTTTTCGCGAGCCGCCCATGGTTTTCCGGATCCCGATCTCTTTTGCACGATGCGACGCTTGTGCTGTTGTAAGATTGATAAAATTGATGCAACCCAGCACCAGTAAAAAAGCAGCCACTGCTAAAAGACCGTATAAGGTAGGCTTATGTGCGGTTCGCCCACTATAATTTCCGAGGTCTGCATTAAAATGAAGGTCAGCGAGGGGCTGTAATTTGAATGCCTGGGTACTGGGGTCGTCTTTTTCTTTTTTATTGTATTTGGCTAATAAGGCATTGGCCATTCTTTCTACTTTCGCTGCACTGGTTCCCGGCGATAACTGCACCAATAACTGCGAGGCATCTGTGGTATTACCCCATGCTTTCCAGTCTCGGGGTTGTAAACTTGTTTTTTCGAGTGTGATCCTCGAAACAAAAGTGGTATAGCTCAGATCTGTATTTTCTGTGAGGTCTTTTACGATGCCTGTTACGGTAGTTCTTACCGTATCGTCGAATACAATTTCCTTGCCGAGAATTTCACTGGCAGATAATGCAGGAAAATAACGACCGGCAGTTTTTTCTGTTAATACTACCTGATAAGGTTCCTGTAGGGATACAGCAGCTGTACCGGCTACCCATTCATAAGGAACCAGCTTAAAATAGTTTTCATCTGCAAAAACAGGAACAGGTTGTTTTTTGAGTTTGATCTCGGAACTGCCATTCTGGGAGGGGATGGTGATTTTCTGGTTTTCGTTCCATGTTTTGATAGGCGCAATGATGTCGAGTCCGGTCACTTCTTTTCCGATCGTATTACCCAGCGGAAAAGCTACGCCCGGATTTTTATAGGTTTCGCCTGCAAAAGTAAAAACAGATGTAACCCGGTACATGCGATCCCGGTGGGTGTGAAACCGGTCAAAACTGAAATCATACTGCACAATCAGGAATATCACAAGAGCGGCACTGATACCGATAGACAGTCCTAATATATTGATAAAGGAAAAAGCCTTGTTATGTCTCAGGTTCCTGATGGCTGTTTTGAAATAATTAGTGAGCATGGTAGTATGATTGAGTTAACGGGTCTGTTTATTCGGTTCGCAAGCTTTTTACCGGGTTGGCCAGTGCAGCTTTTACTGATTGGAAGCTGACAGTGATCAACGCAATGGCGATAGCAATCAGTGCAGCAAAAAGGTATACGGTCCAACTTATATTGATTTTATAGGCAAAATCAGCCAGCCATTCATGCATGATATAACCGGCCACCGGTAGTGCAATCAGAATTGCCACCAACACCAGTTTGATAAAATCTTTTGCCAGCAGTCCAATAATCCCGCTTACACTGGCGCCAAGCACTTTTCGTACACCGATTTCTTTTGTTCTGATTTGCGCTGTAAAAGCTGCCAGACCAAATAAACCCAGGCAGGAGATAATAATGGCAATCAGCGCAAAAAGGTTAAAAAGGGTACTGGTTCGCTGTTCCGATTGATAAAGACGGTTAAAGGATTCATCGAGAAACGTATATTCAAACGGATATTCGGCATTGTATCTTTTCCAGGATTGTTCTGCTGCAGCGATAGCAGCAGTGGCTTCAGATCCGGTTGTTTTTACGTAGATAGTCCAGTCTTCGGATGGATGGTAAAAAAAGACAGCAGGTTCAATTTTTTGTTTCATGGATGCAAAATGGAAATCCTTCATTACACCGGAAATCGTACCCTCTGTTTTCCATAACCTGAATTTTTTACCGATCGGGTTCTTTATTCCCAGCATGTTGATGGCTGTCTCATTTAAAATAAAATGGGTAGAATCAGCTACAGCCCCGGTGAAATTGGCTCCAGCTACCATTTGTATGTTAAAGAAGGGGATAAACTCTTTATCAACCGACATAGGATGCACCATGAATGTTTCACCGATAGCTTTCCCATCCCAGGAATTATCACCTGTTTCTCCATCCATGTTAATAATATCGCCACCACCCTTGGTCACTTTTGCTATTCCCGGCTGTTTGAGCAGTTCTGCTTTAATGGCATCATAATGATTCTTTACATCGCCACGCATGTTAAAGGCGAATACATGTTCTTTATCGTATCCCAGTGCTTTTGAACGGATATAGCTCAACTGGTCACTGATAATAAATGTGCCCACGATCAATGCCACAGAGAACATGAACTGGCCTACAACCAGTATTTTCCGGAATAACCCGTCACTTAAACGGGTGGAGATCTTACCTTTTAATGCTTTCAATGGTTCAAAAGAAGAAAGTAAGAGGGCAGGATAAATGCTGGAAGCGACTAATGTGCCTATAATGGTTAAAAGGATCACTTTCCATATATGGTAACTGAAAAGATCTAAAACCAGCTGCTTGCCGGATAGCTGGTTAAAGAAGGGAATTAATACATAAATAAGACCCAGTGCCAGGCCGGTTGCCAGCAGAAACAATAAGGCTGTTTCAATAATGAACTGGAAAAATAACTGACTTCGGGCAGCACCGATAATTTTACGAAGACTGATCTCTTTGGCGCGCAGCATGGCCCTTGCGGTAGACAGGTTTACATAATTGATACAGGCTATCACCAGAATCAGTAAGGCAATGATCAGGAACATACGCACAGTTTCAATACCCCCGTTTGAACCATCAGCCTGATACAGATGCATATCCGGTAATGGCTGTAACAGGTAAGTGAGATCTGTATCGTCTGGTTTATTTCGCAGGTGTATGTTGCGCAGCTTGTCTGCCAGTACTTTCAGGTCTGTTCCCGCTTGAATCCGGAAATAGGTATGATAATTGAACTGATGAAAATCGTTGTCAATACTGGAACCATCCTGTTTGCCGGAATAGAGTTTTTGGTTAAACAGTTCCATTGGCAGAATCAGATCCGGCCGGATACTCGAGTTCTCCGGAAAATCTTTCACTACACCCGTTACGGTTAAAGGGGTTTTGTCTTCGGCTATCAATACTTTCCCTATGGGATCCTCTTTGTCGAAATATTTTCGGGCCGTGGTCTCGGTAATAACGATTGAATTCGGATTTGCAAACGGTTTTGCAGGATTCCCTTTGATCAATGGAAAATCGAACATGGTGAAAAGCGAAGGATCTGCAAAAACAGTCTTCTCTTCCTTAAACACTTTTTCTTTAAAAGTGAACAGAGAGAAGAAGCGGCCATAACAAAGACGCACGCTTTCTTTGATCTGCGGTAATTCCTTTTTACCCATCATGCCGATAGGAGATACGGTAGACTGCCAGATCTGTTTGCTGGCGCCGGTAGCCACCAGATTTTCGAGCCGGTAAATATTGGCAGATTCCTTGTGAAACCCATCAAAACTCATTTCATCCTGTACCCATAACAGGATGAGGATGCCGATTGTCAGCCCAATGGTCAATCCACTGATATTGATCAGCGAGTAAAAACGATTCCGTACAAGGTTTCGCCAGGCGGTTTTGATGTAGTTACGCAGCATAGTTATTTTTTTTCATGAACCACATAGCTCATGTATACCATTATTCAGTTCTCAAACTGGTTACAGGATTTGCCGCGGCCGCTTTTACCGAGCGATAACCTACCGTAAAAGCGGCAATCAGGAAGGTAGCCGCTATGGCCAATAAAAATATACCCGGGTGCAGACTGATCCTGTTTTTATACTCCTGCAGGTACTGGCTCATGGCCCACCATGCTATAGGAGCTGCAATAACAAAAGCGAGCAGCAATAAACGGGTAAACTCTTTTCCGAAAAGCCACAGGATATCTTTCAAATCAGCACCCAGTACTTTTCTGACACCGATTTCTTTGGTTTTCCGTACGGCCATAAAAGAAACCAAACCATATAATCCGAGTGAACCAATGATGATGGCGATGATGGCAAAGGCTTCAATCAGTTTCAGGGTCATGGTATCGCCTTCATAGAAACGGGCAATTCTCTCGTCAAGGAATTCGTAAGAGTAGAGATAATCGGGATAGGTTTCGTTCCAGATCTTTTCCATGGCAGCCATGGCCGGCTGCAGATTTTTCATATTCACTTTGATCGCACAGGTACGGTAATTGCTGTTATCGGGCAGGATACAAAGGGCCGAGATCTCGCTGTGGAAAGAATAGTTATGAAAGTCCTTTACCACACCGGCAATGGGAGCTACGGTACTGCCCCCATTGATAGAAATGCGCTTCCCGATCACTTCCTGCGGTGATTTGATGTTCAGTTTTTTAACAAAGGTTTCATTTACCAGTATTTCGCGGGCACTATCTGAAGGGAAAAAATTTCTGCCGGCCACCAGTTTCAATCCGAATGTGGATAGGTAATCAGCATCTGCATTTTTCACATTGATACTCCAGTGCTCGTCTTCTGCACGGTTCTCGTAGCGGATACCTGTACTGTTGTTAGAGCCGGAAGCAGGTGGTTGAAAACAAAGGGAAATTTTCTCCACACCGGCCACACCTGATAATCGGGTACGGAGGGTATTCATCTTCACTTTATCAGTAATAGGGATGGGCAGACTGATAATGGCTTCTTTGGTAAAACCCATATCCGTATTTTTGGAAAAATGCATCTGACTGGCGATCACGATGGTGCCAATGATGAGCATTTGCGAAATGGCAAACTGTGTTACTACCAGTATACGCCTTAACGAAAATCCACCGATATGTTTTTGTGAGAGTCGGCTTTTCAGGGCCATCACAGGCTGAAACCGGGCCAGAACCAATCCGGGGTAAGAACCGGATAAGAAAGTAACCACTACGCCGGTAACCAGCAGAAAAATCCATAAGGGAGGATTCTGCAGCAGTTGCAGGCTCATATTGGATTTAAAAAGCTGGTTCACAAAAGGCATGGATACCACAGCAATAACAATGGCCAGTAATAACGCAAAAAACGTAATCAAAGCTGTTTCAGCAATGAATTGCCAGAACAGTTGTTTTGGCATACTGCCCAGAACTTTACGGATGCCCACTTCCTTAGATCGGTTCAGGGCCTGTGCCGTGGCAAGGTTGATAAAATTAACACAGGCCGTAATAATCAGAAACAAGCCGATCAATGTAAATGCCCATAAATATTTTTTATTGGCTGATCCGTTGAAATCCGGGTTGAAGTGGATATCAGACAACTCCTGTAAACGGAAATGCCACACATTTGCATCCCTGCCCGTATAATTCTTCTTTACCAGTTGCGCCAATGCCTGGTTGGCTTGTGCAGGAGTAGCATTTTGTTTTAACAGAATGAAACAATGACTGCCACTGTACACACCGCCCCAGTTACTGTCTGCAGCCAGCCATTTGCTTTGGTCAATGAGGTTCTGGTAAGATAAATAGATCTCTTCCCTGAAATCGGTATTATTAGGAAGATCTTTCAGAATTCCTTTTACAATGAAATCAGTTTTATTATTGATCCGGATCGTTTTACCCATGGGGTCTTCCGTACCGAAATATTTCTTTGCCAGCTTCTCCGTAATGGCAGCCGAATTGGGTGTGGAGAGGAAATTCTGCTGGTTACCTTTCAACAGTGGAAAATGCATGATGTCGAAGAATTCCGGCTCCGCATAGGCGATGCCGGATTCTTCTTTGAATTTTTTCCTGTCGCTGCCGGCATCCATGACCACCAGTGCATCATTATAAGAAATCACACGGGCGGTTTTCTCAGCAAAAGTGAATTCAGAACGGAAAGCGCGGCCTACCGGACTGGGTACTGCTTCAGAGGTACCGGGTTCGTCATCGTGCCATTCGGTTACGACCCGGTAAATACGGTCTTTGTTCTCGTGAAAATTATCAAATCCCAGGTGATACTTTACAATGGTGAAGATCACAATACTGCAGGCTATGCCGAGAGATAGGCCAAAAATATTGATAAAGGCATAGGATCTGTTCTTTGTCAGGTTGCGCCATCCGATCTTCAGGTAGTTTCTTATCATGGGTGATATCTTTTTCTTTTTTGTTATTCGCTTCTTAATGTTTTTACAGGATTGGTGAGTGCCGCTTTGGTGGCATTCATACTAACCGTTGCCAGCGCAATCAGTAACATACCTACCCCTACCAGAATAAAAACCAGCAGTGAAATAGAAGTACGGTAACTGAAATTTTCTAACCAACGGTGCATCGTCCACCACGCAACAGGAATGGCAATCAGGAAGGCAATGGCTACGAGATACAGGAATTCCTTCGATAACAGTAACAACAACTGCTGCAGGTTGGCACCCAATACTTTCCGGATGCCGATCTCTTTTTTTCTTCTTTCGATAGAAGAAGACACGAGTCCGAATAAACCGAGGCAGCAGATAAAAATCCCCAGTCCTGCAAAAATCACAGACAGGCGGCTGATCAGTTGTTCTGTATTGAATTTTTCGTTAAACGCATCATCTACAAAACGGAATTCGAAAGGAAAAGCAGGACTGTATTTTTTGTAAATAGTTTCTATGCTGGCCACTGCTTTGCGGGGATCCGCTTTTTCTGTTAACCGTACATTGAGATAACGCGACCATTTGTTTTCATATTTAAACATCAGTGGGGCAGCTGATTCGTAGGGAGACCCCATCACCATATTATCTACTACGCCTACTATTTCCATATTTCTTCCGGCCCAGGTTACGGGTGCACCAATGGGATTGGTCAGGCCCATCAGTTTGATGGCTTCCTTATTAAAGATCACACCCAGACTATCGCCCAGTCTGAAATCACGACCTGCCACGATTCGGGCATTCAGTGTTTTGGTCAGATCCACATCGGTGAACATGAAACCAATGATCAGGTTATTGCTGGCCGGTGCATTCACGGCTTTTACGCCCGATGTAAATCCGAAAATATCAGTGGGTGGGGTAGAGGTACGGTTTACAGCTGCCACCATGCCGGTTTGCATAAGGTCGTTTCTTATCGCCTCAAAACTTTTATCGGTTGCTGGAGAACCATTAATTGTAAGGAGGTTATTGGGCGAATAACCCAGGTCGCGTTTTTTTACATATTGTAGTTGCTGGTAAATGATCATTGTGGCAGATACCAGTACGATGGATACGATGAACTGGG
>SCVK01000142.1 GCA_004297075.1 Chitinophagaceae bacterium | reverse complement strand
CTGAATACCTTGGTAGTTTGTAAAATCCTGTCTACCAATGTTGTTTTGCCATGATCTACGTGCGCAATAATGGCAATGTTTCTTATTTCCATGTAAAATTTTAAGGCTGCAAAGGTACGGCTTTACGGCCGGAGGGCAAAGAGTTAACCTAAATATGACATAAGGTGCTGGGAAACAGGAGGTTGGAGTTGGGAGTTGGGAGTTGGGAGTCTGGAGTTAGGAGTCTGGAGTTAGGAGTCTGGAGTATGGGGTTGGATAAGGAACAAGCATAACAATACAAACAGGATGGGCAGCTACCTGTAAATAGCCGGGTCCGGCAATACCCCCCAACAACTCCTAACTCCTAACTCCCCTAAACTCTCACATAGATCTTTTTCTTGTCCATCCAATACCCCACAGACCAGCAGAGCAGCATAAAGGAAACGGCAAAGAGCAGTGAACCCCAATAATCGCCAGCGTAGCTGAATATGGTTTGATAGATTACCCGGAACATAGACTCGTTGCCAATCTGGAAAGTGTAGAGGAGGATCACCAGTAACTCAGACAGCAGATAAATGGCCAGCGGGTTTTTACCCACTACTTCAAAAAACCAGGCAAAACGGTTTTTTTGCTGCATATCCATCAGGTAAATGACGGCGCCGAGGATGATGCAGTCGAGCCCTACGGTATGCAGTACAAAGGAGCTGGTCCATAATTTTTTATTGATCGGGAAAACATAGTTCCAGAAATAGGCGATCACGATCAGTACAAAACCGGCCAGGATCAGTTTGGTAAGCCCTTCATAGGTTTTGCCACTTTTCTGTACATGTAAGCCAACGAGATATCCCGCCACCACATTTACAATGGCCGGCAGGGTACTCAGTAATCCTTCCGGATCAAAAGCGATGCCCTCGCCATGGTACAAATGATTCTCGCCCATCAGCCAGAGATCGAGTTTCAGTCCGGCATTACCCTGCAAACTCAGCGGATCAGCCGGATCGCCGAACCAGAAGCATAGTGCCCAGTACAATAAAAGAAACCCTACACTCAGTATCACTACGGTGCGGATTTTTAAAAAGTAGACCATCAGCGAAGCAAAACCATAACAGAGCGCAATACGCTGCAATACCCCTAATATCCGGGTTTGAGAGATGGGAGATAAGACCCAGCTTCCCCCCTCCTGTTTTACAAAGGGGAACCAGTACATCAGGTAGCCGAGTAAAAAGATCAGCAGGGTTCTTTTAAAAATTTTCGACAGCACAGCGGCGGTGGTTTGCTGTTCCCATTTGCGCATTACAAAACTCATGGCATTACCTACGGCAAATAAAAAGGAAGGAAATACGAGGTCGGTAGGTGTAAACCCGTGCCAGTTGGCGTGGTGCAGCGGCGCAAAAGTAACGGAACCATCGCCGGGCGTATTTACAATGATCATTAAACAGATGGTGAGCCCGCGAAATACATCCAGGGCTGGGAAACGTTGTTGGGTAGTGGTCATGGCAGCAGTTTGGGATTTCTAATATACGGAATTTCGGTACGGCAAGCAGGCTTTTATAGCCTATCTTAAAGCATGAAAAAGATCCTCTACTATCTGCAGGTAGTCTTTTATCTCTTTGCCGGCGTGAATCATTTCCGGAATCCCGGTTTTTATCTGGGAATGATCCCTCCTTACCTGCCCGAGCATGAAACCATTAATCTGGCAGCAGGTGTGGCCGAAGTGCTGGCTGGTGGCTTATTGTTTTTCAGCTCTACCCGCAAATGGGGGGCTTATGCCATTATTGCGTTGCTGGTAGCATTTATTCCGGCGCATGTTTATTTTATACAGATAGGCAGCTGCATCACCGATGGGATCTGTGTACCGCAATGGGTGGGCTGGCTCAGACTGTTGCTTATACACCCTTTGCTGATAGCCTGGGCCTGGTGGTGCCGGAAATAAAGCAGACATAGATAGGTTGACAGACTGCCCACAAATCAGTAGCTTTAATGAAACGATCCGTTATGCGCTTTCTGAAAATCTTCTCAGGCATACTGGTATTGCTGGCAGCTGTGTATTTATCAGGCCCCAACCCAAGCACACCTGTATACAGTACCACTTTACCCGAACTTCCTTCCAATGATTCGGCGCTGGAAAATTATATCCTGCTGCAGGAGTCCAAACACAGGATCAAACCCGATAATGAGGCACGTATTGTATGGGCCAACGATTCGCTGAAACAGCCCACCGAATATGCCATTGTTTACCTGCATGGCTTCAGCGCTTCGCAGGAAGAAGGGAACCCGGTACACAGAAAAATTGCCCGGCAGTTTGGCTGTAATCTTTACCTGGCCCGACTGGCCGAGCATGGTATTGATACCACCGATGCACTGGTGAATATGACGGCTGAAAAACTATGGGAAACTGCCAAGGAAGCGTATGCCATTGGCCAAAAGATCGGTAAAAAAGTGATCCTGATGGGCACTTCTACCGGGGGTACCCTTGCCCTGCAGCTGGCTGCCAGTTATCCGGAGATAGCCGGACTGATCCTGTACTCGCCCAATATCCAGATCAATGATCCCAATGCCTGGTTACTGAATAACCCATGGGGATTACAGATTGCGCGTAAAGTGAAAGGCTCGAATTATAATATCATCCCTAAAAAAACGGATGCCTACAAACAATACTGGAACCAGGAATACCGGCTGGAAGCGCTGGTACAGTTAGAAGAACTGCTGGAAACCACGATGAACAAAAGCAATTTTGAGAAGATCAAACAACCGGTACTGGCCCTCTATTATTACAAAGATGAAAATAACCAGGACCCGGTGGTAAAAGTATCCGCTATCAAAAAAATGATGGTATCACTGGGTACACCGGTAGAAAAAGAAAAAATGGTGGCCATTCCCAATGCCGGCAGCCATGTGCTGGCATCGCCCATTCAATCCAAAGATATCCTGAGTGTGGAAAAAGAAACGGCCCTGTTTCTGCAGGAGATCATGCATTTAACCCCGCTTCCTGATCAAAAGAAAGAACTCTAGTGAAGTAGTTGATGGTTCATCTCCCATGCGCCATCAACTACTTATTTCCTTATCAACATTAACCGGTGCAATCTGTCTGTTTTACCTGAAACACTTAGCCATTCAAAAAACTTAATATCTCTGTGTCCCTCTGTTGCTCTGAGACCTCTGTGTTAAAAAATAAGATAGCTCCCATTGGGTAATTTGGATAAAGTAGTGTTTTTCAACACAGCGGTTACAGAGATCGGGAGCTACACAGAGAAAGGCAGCTGTTTTCACCGGACTACAATGATTTCCTTATCTTCATTCTGCTCAAACTAAAACGATTGTCTATGCCACGCAGTAAAATAGCCGGTATCGGTAAATATATACCCCCAACCGTCGTTACCAATAACGATCTGCTTCAATACATGGAAACCACAGATGAGTGGATCCAGGAACGGACCGGTATTAAAGAACGCCACTACGCACATCGTACAGAAGAGACCACTACTACCATGGGGGTTGAAGCAGCTACCATCGCCATAGAGAGAGCAGGTATTACCCCACAGGATATTGATTTTATCGTTTTTGCAACACTCAGTCCCGATTACTATTTTCCCGGTTGCGGCGTATTACTGCAGCGTGCCATGAAGATGAAAGAGATCGGTGCCCTCGATATCCGTAACCAGTGCAGTGGTTTTCTGTATGCCATCAGTGTGGCGGACCAGTTTATCAAAACAGGGATGTATAAAAATATATTGGTGGTAGGAAGTGAGAAACATTCTTTCGGACTGGATTTCACTACCCGCGGGCGTAATATCTCTGTTATTTTCGGCGATGGTGCCGGTGCCGTGGTATTACAACCTACAGAAAAAGAGAACCAGGGTATTTTAAGTACCCATCTGCACAGTGATGGGGAATCGGCTGAGATCCTGGCTATGTATAATCCCGGTACTCATGCCAACCACTGGGGTAACCAAAACTATGCAGACTTTGATGATGCACCCATTGCCAATATGTTCATGAGTCATGCCATGATCGATAATGCGCAGAACTTTCCGTATATGGATGGACAGGCGGTGTTTAAAAAAGCCGTTGTTAAATTTCCGGAAGTGATCATGGAAGCTTTGTTGGCCAATGGTTACCAGTCTACCGATATCAATATGCTGATTCCGCACCAGGCCAATCTCCGTATCAGCCAGTTTGTTCAGCAAAAGTTAAAACTGAGCGATGAGCAGGTGTATAATAATATTCAACAGTACGGTAACACCACAGCTGCTTCTGTTCCCATAGCTTTGTGCGAAGCCTGGGAAAAGGGTAAGATCAAAGAAGGTGATCTGGTTTGTCTGGCTGCATTCGGCAGCGGCTTTACCTGGGCAAGTGCGCTGCTAAAATGGTAGATCCCTTTTGGCAGGTGGCCTATGCAAACAACAGTGCCGCAAACCGGCTTTGTTTATCTATTTAAAGACAGTAACGATTGAAATGAGTGATAGAAAGATTATTTATTTACTGAATCCCATATCCGGCACTTCGAGAAAAGAAGGGATCCGGAAACTGATTGAGCGGGAAACAACGGCACAGGGAATTCCTTATATCATTGAAGCTACCAATGCGGCTGGAGCGTATGACCACCTGAAGGACATGATCCTGCAGGAAAATTATACAGACGTGGTTATTATTGGCGGAGATGGCACCGTGAACCAGGTTACCAATGCACTACGCGAACTGCCTGTGCGCTTTGGCATTATCCCGGTGGGTTCAGGTAATGGTTTGGCAAGAGCGGCCAATATACCCATGAAACCGCAGCAATCGCTGGCATTGATCTTCAGTGGCACGGCCCGTAAAACAGATGCTTTTCTTGTGAACGACCAGTATTCCTGTATGCTCAGCGGTATTGGTTTTGATGCGCAGGTGGCGCATGATTTTGCTACCAAAGCTTCCCGTGGTTTACTTACCTATACACAACAAAGTATTGTCAATTTTTTTAAGGCCCATCCTTACCAGTTCGAGATCGTGCTCGATAATTTTTCTTTTTTCTGTGAGGCATTTTTTATCAGCATTGCCAACAGTAACCAGTTCGGCAACAATTTTACCATTGCCCCCAGGGCAAGCCTGAACGATGGTTTACTCGATATCGTGATCGTGCAGAAAATGAACAAGGCCAAATTACCCTTTGCCATTTTACAGCAGATCCGCGGCAACAACAAACTGCAGCAGCTGGTAGAAGATATGACGGAGAAAAACATTCTTTACTTCCAAACCCCTTCTATCACCATCCGCAACATGAAACATGCACCCCTGCATATTGATGGCGAACCGAGAGAAAGCATGGAAGAGTTTAATATTCAGATTCTGAAAGACTGTTTTGATTTGATACAGGCATAAATTCCTATGCAATTTTCAAGTATGCTTTCTCTACTTTCTAATAAGTGAAATAGAAGCGGCTACCAGATCTCAGCAACTGGTGCCGCAACAATATCCCACTTACCGGCTACCCGTTCTAGAAATACAACCTTAACCTTTCCCGATTTAATATTATCGGCAGTGGTTACCACCAGCACCCCCACTCCGCTTTTATCATCAAATAATATTCTCGAGAATCTCATCCGGCTGATCGTTCCCGGTATCCTCCGGACTTTCTTATCGGTATATTCTACCAGTTTATAACCGGGAGTAGCTGACAGACCATTGATCACTAATTGTTTCTGCAGTGTATCAGTATGACTATTCGATAAAAGTTCCTGAATTTTTATGAACGAGTTTCTTTTTAAACTACTGCTTTGCTCTCCTAATGCTGCCGTGATATTTGTTTCCCATTCATATATGTTATCCATTTTCGGATATACAGCGATTAGTTTTTCCGTAGCAGGATCTTTATCATTCATTGAATCCTTGCCGTAAACAGTTGCGTACTTTTCATACCGGTAACTGGTGGTGTCTGCCAATTTCCACAGAACATCGCTGATAATATCCATCTCCGGCTTATCTGCGGTAAGATATTCTTGCTGTTGCACATTTCTGCACGCCATTACGCCAGCAAGCAGTATTGCTATATAAGTTATCCATTGCTTCCTGTTAAAATTATTCATTGATGTAATAACTACGTTTGAAAAATCCATTTACACAAAACACAGCAATGATTGTGGTATGCCATCAACTTCCGCAGGTATCATTTACTATACCAAGTAGAAAAGATCTTACTTCCTTAGTGCGTTTATCTGCTTTACCCTTTCAAACTCCCTTTTATTTACCGGGTTATCCAATGCCAAAGCAATATCTCTTTTTTCCGCAGCAGTTAAGTGAAAACTCAGGCTGGCCGGTGCATCATTTTTGGTAGGCACATACTGGAACGTGATACTATGAAAACCCGGACCATACATATTGGAGAGGTATTGCAACTGGTCGTACTGCTGGTAATCCTGCATCTTGTACCAGTTGTTCTGTAAGATCAGGAAGGGTTTGGTCATAAAGCTCATGAGCGAATTGCCCTCAAAGGGTTTGTCCCAGTCGCTAAGGCTCCGGTCGCGCAGTTGCAGTAATACCACCTGGCTCGTATTGGCTTTTAGCCAGTCTTTGAACACATTGATAAACCGCAGGCAGGCTTCCTGTCCGAAATTATCGCGCAGGCCGGCATCCATTACATCTATTACGGGTTGGGTGGGTAACCATACATTGGGTAATACATAAGGGAAAGTGGCATTCATCCGCAGGGCAGAGAGTACATTCATATTCATAGCATCCTGTTTGCGGAAGAAAGAATGAAAGTCAATGGCATCCGGATCTACCGGGGTCAGTTGCCGGCTGGTATCGCTGATCGGTTTCATCAGAAAACGGGCAGGATGGGTACTGATGATCATTTTGCGGCCATCGCGGGTGATCACCGAGTTAAAAAACATGGTAGGTAATTGCGCAGCTGCTTCGGGTTGTACATAATCGCGCAGGGTTTTATCCATCACACCTGCTGTATTCTCATTCAGTTTCCGTTCAAAAGCATACCCCCTGTCTTTGGCATATTCATACCCATTGGTGATAAACTTCTGTACCGGACCCATGATGTCCCTTGTAACAAAAGATGAGAACAAAGGATTAAGCAGGTCTTTGGTGATATTTTCTACATACTGTTTATTCTGCAGGTCAATATCGGCTCCTTTTATTTTCTCAAAATACAGTTCCCGGAAATACGCTGCGCCGAGCATACCGCCTGATGCTCCGTTAATGAGCATGGTCTGGTTCATCAGCTGCCCATGGAGCAAACTATCCAGGCGTTGTAAAGCATTCATCGTAAAAGCGGCACTACGGGCGCCACCACCGCTGGTGCTGATGAGGTACATCACCGGCTTGTCTGTCTTTTGGCGGGCTTTCCATTTATTGAGTACCTCTATAAAATGTTTTTTATCCGCCGTTATATTTTCTTCGCTGGCGAGAGCAGCAATGGTTTCGCGGTCGTAAACGGGGCGTTCGATGGTATTCAGGTAATTCAGTCCATAGGCTTTGTTGCGCGGATCAATTACTCCTCGCTGGTACAATACGTTTAACAACAGATATACCAGTACCACCAATGGTATACTCCAGGAATGCAGAAAAAGAGAAACGGCACCTGCCAGGGCAATCAGTATCGCAAAGAAAATAGTGATGCTCGCAGCCGCAGGCAACTGGAATAAACGGGTATCGGAGATATATCCTACCAATATCAAAAACACAAAAGCTATTACAATGGCAATCACAGCCGCTACATGGTGACGTTTAAATACGGTATCAAGAAACCCCTGACTATAGTGCCTTACATCCCTGGGTTTACGCAGGTGGAATTTGCCGCTCAGAAACCAGTCTACCCGCATTTCCATCCGCTCCTGCGGCAAACTTTTTTTGGCAGTGATCTTTTCATACCGTGCATTGGCAGAGCGGATCACATCCCCCATCGTAAAAAAAATGGTTTTATCTACCCCAAAAAAATAGAGAAAGGAAATAATGATGGATAAAATCAATCCACCCGTAAAACCTCCCACCAGCCAGAAAACCTGACCGGCAGGAAACAATTCCTGGTAGGAAGCATAGTGTACCGCTTTTACCAGGTAAAAGACCAGGAAAAAAAGAGGGATCAACGAATTATTCAAACAGTATTTCAAAAAGGGTTGCGCCGTAGTAGCAAGGAACCGAATGTTTTTACTGTGCAGGATAAACGTAGTGATATTCCAGCTCATGATAAAAATACCCACCGCAAAACCCAGTATAGCGGTACTCAATGCAGTTACTTCTCCAAAATATTCCGGCGCGAGGTAAAGTGTATTGGCACCGAATGTGAACATAAAACCTCCGCCTACGGTAGCAAAAAGAATATACCAGAAAACAAGGAATACCTGGTACCGCCTGAAATGCAGCAGAAACAACTGTACCGGCAAGGAATACGCGATACCCGTCAGGTATTTTTTCATATCTGTAAGACTGATGATTTACCAACTTAGCTGCATACTGCCTGTATGAGACTTTACAGGTTTCTTGCAATAATCCGCCATCCGCTAATCCGTCAATTAAAAAATCACTTCCGCACAATGTATAAAGTCCACACAAGCGATAACAGCAGCAGCATACCCACCAACTGGTGCACCTGCGCCATCCACTCAAATGCGCCCCATTGCCCCGGAACAATGCCGGTACTGGTTACTACAGAAGCAATGCCCAATGCCACCTGTGCTAGTACAAGATAGAGCGACCAGCGTTTTGTTTTCTCAAACAATACCGGCCCTTTGGTACGAATGAGTTGCACAGACCAGTATAGGATCAAAATCAATAAAAGATACGCCAATCCGCGGTGAATAAAATGTATGAGGATCTTATTATCGATAAAATTCAGCAGAAAGGGCTGATCGATGAACAAGGTAGCCGGTACCAGATCGCCATTGATACTGGGCCAGGTAGGGGCAACGGTAGCCGCTTTGTGCCCGGCCATCAATGCGCCATATACCAACTGAACCACCAGTATGGCAAGAATGGCAATATTCCATTTCCTGAGTTTCGGCTGTTGAATAATGGATTCTTTTTTTACGAGCAACTGCAGGGCAAACCAGAAACAGTAACAAAGCAGTCCTAATGCAAAAATAAAATGCAGTGCCAGGCGGGTGGGTTTTACATATACGGCATCGCCGGTTAATCCACTCGCTACCATGATCCAGCCAATGGCTCCCTGTAAAGCACCCAACAGAAACAGCACCAGCAAGGGCGTGATCATTTCTTTTTTGAAATGCTTTTTTACGAGGAACCAGATAAAACCAAAGGCAAATACCAGTCCGATGGTTCTGGCCCATAAGCGGTGAAACCATTCCCAGAAAAAAATGAATTTGAAATCAGACAGGGTAAATTCAAAATTGAGCAATTGAAACTGCGGAGTCTGGCGGTATTTATCAAACTCGGCCATCCACTGCTGTTCATTCAGCGGGGGTAAGGAGCCGGTGATCACATCCCACTGGGTAATAGACAACCCACTGCCCGTTAAACGGGTAATACCGCCCAGGGCAACCTGTATCACTGTCATGCCTACCCCGATCAGTAACCAGGTAGCTACCAGTCTGGAAGAACGCGCTGTTGTATCCATAAAGCTGTTTTCTGTCTGTGTGCAAAGGTAACGGTATCGGCCAGCCAGCGCTTATTTTGTGAAAACGAATTTGGAAAGTATGGTTGGGATTGTTGAATTTTACCAGCATGTTATCGCTGTTCTACCAAACGGAGCTGCCCGAAGCGGGTGTAGATGAAGCCGGCCGCGGCTGTTATGCCGGACCTGTATTTGCGGCGGCTGTTATTTTACCGGAAGGATTTTATCATCCCCTGCTCAACGATAGTAAACAGGTAACTGCCAAACAACGGGACCTCTTAAAAAAAGTGATCGAAACAAAGGCCATCAGCTGGGCCGTGGCCAGTGTAAACAATGAAGAAATAGACCGGATCAATATTCTGCAGGCCTCTTTCAAAGCCATGCATCTTGCCATTGAGCAGTTAACACCGCCACCCGGATTGCTGCTCATTGATGGCAACCGTTTTAAACCCTATGCACAAACACCACATCAATGTATCGTCAAAGGCGATAGCAAACTGGCTTCTATTGCCGCGGCCAGTATTCTGGCCAAAACTTACCGGGATGCTTACTTATTGGAATTACACGAAGAGTTTCCGCAATACGGCTGGGATAAAAACAAGGGATATGGCACAGCGGTACACCGGAAAGCGATAGAACAATATGGTTTGTGTAAATATCACCGTAAGAGTTACAGGATATAATGGCAACTGAACAGCCATCATTCTTCCCAAACACCGGCACCCTGCCTGATCACTTCATAGCTGTCATTGGTGCAATCTACAATGGTAGAGGGAATCATACCACCAATACCACCATCAACCACAATATCTACCAGGTTCTGAAAGTTGGCATAAATGATTTCCGGATCGGTATACTCTTCTACCATCTCACCGGGCAGAGAAGCGGACAGAATAGGATGATTGAGTTCTTTCACAATGGTTTGCGCGATCCTGTTATCCGGCACACGCAGACCGATAGTGCTTTTTTTACTATGCAGAATTTTAGGTACTTCTTTACTGGCAGGAAGGATAAATGTATACGGACCGGGCAAATAGTTTTTCAATAAACGATACAAGGGCGTAGAAATACTTTTGGTGTATTTACTCAGGTCGCTGAGGTCGTAACAGACAAAACTCAACTGTGCTTTTGCCGGATCGATCTGTTTGATGCGGGCAATCCGCTCAATGGCTTTGTGCTGAAAAATATCACAGCCCAATCCGTAAATAGTATCGGTAGGATAAATGATCACCCCCCCATCCAGCAGGCATTCGATCACGGTTTTAATATGTCGCGGATTAGGATTATCCGGGTGGATCTGCAGCAGCATACAGCAAATTTACATTATTAGTAATGGTTTTCATTATAAAGACTTTAACCATTCTGTCTTTGGATAATCGTTTCTGCCAGTTACTTTTGCAAAAAACCAATAACACCTATGCAATTACAGGGCGTTGACATAGTAGACGAGATCCATCCCGATGATTTTAAGCGGAATTATTATGATGCTATGCGACCTTTGGTGATCAGGAACCTTGCCAAAAGCTGGCCCGCCTATGAAAAATGGAACTGGGACTATTTTAAAGAACTGGTTGGCCACCAGCAGGTAGGGTTGTATAACAATGTAAAAAGCGACGCCTACACGCCCATCAATACAGCCGATGATTACAAAACTTTTGGGGAATATATTGATATGATCAAAGAAGGTCCTGCCGCCTGGCGGATCTTTCTATTCAACATATTCGACCATGCCCCGCAACTGATCCAGGATTTCAACTGGCCAGATCACCTGATGAGCGGGTTTGTGAAGAAATATCCGATGCTGTTTACCGGCGGACAAACTTCTATCACCCATATGCATTTTGATATTGATCTGAGTCATATCCTGCATACCCAGTTTGCCGGCAGAAAAAGGATCCTGTTATTTCCGCAGGAAGAGCAGTATAAATTATACCGCAAACCTTTTGAGGTATTGAGTATGGCTGATTTCAGCCAGTATTATGACCCCGAAAACAGCCAACTGGATTATGAACAATTTCCCGCATTAAAAAAAGCAAGGGGTTATGACCTTACCCTGCACCACGGCGAAACCTTATTTATGCCTGCCGGTTACTGGCACCATATGGAATACCTCGATAGCGGTTTTGCCATGAGTTTACGGGCTATGCAACCCTCGCTCACAGGCAAACTCACCGGTGTATGGAACCTGTTTGGCATGCGTACCATTGATACGGTTCTGAAAAAGACGGTACCCAAACCCTGGTACAACTGGAAAAAGAAGCGCATTTTCGAGAATGCGGAAAAAGCCAGCTAAACTGCTTCCCCTTATAAACGAAAAGGCGGCCTTGTGCCGCCTTCCGTTTGTCTGTAACCCCGTGTGAACTGAATAGAGAAAAAGTCGTCTTCACTTTTTTACTCTGATCTAAAACTACAGTACCGGTTCTTTCCTTACAAGGTAGCTTCTACGCAAAAATTTGGGTGTTTTAACGGTTGTTTCCTTCAATAAAAAACCGCATTTTGTTTACCCCAATTCCAACTGCCATACCAAATCTGCTGCTAAAACCCTTTATATGAATAAAGTAGTGCTGGTTGATGATCATTCTTTGCTCCGCAATGCGCTTGCCAATGTGATCAATACTTTTCCGGGGTACGAAGTACTGTTCCAGGCAAATAATGGCCGCCATTTTATACAACTGCTGGACCCCGACGAACTACCCTCCATTGTACTGATGGATGTGAGTATGCCCCTGATGAACGGGTTCGAAACCACCTACTGGATCAGTCAGCATTATCCCGAGATCCGTGTGATTGCCCTTAGTATGCAAAGAGAAGAATGGACCGTGATCCGCATGTTACGGAACGGTGCCCGGGGTTATATGCTGAAAGAGATAGAACTGGAAGACATGAAAAGAGGTTTGGATGAAGTATCGAGAAAAGGGATCTACGTAAACGAGATCCTGTATAAAAAAATCGTTGATACCATTCATACCGATCCGGAAACAACCCGGGCCACCGAATGGGAAATTGCCATGGGATTGAGCGAGCGGGAAAAGGAATTTCTGTGCTGGCTCTGCACAGAAAAATCTTACAAAGAAATCGCTGCCGAAATGTGTGTAAGCCACCGCACAATCGATGGCTACCGCGATATCCTGTTCGAAAAAATTGATGTCATATCCCGGATCGGCCTGGTACTGTTTGCCTTCAGGAACGGCATTACCAAGGCATAAATCATCTTCCCCTATCCCCCCAATACAAAATCCCCGCAGCTGCGGGGATTTGTTATTTCTTTCAGCAATTGTTGCTTACATAATTTCCCATACTTCTTTTCCTCGGATCAGTTTATCAAGATTACCCTTGCCTTTGGTAGCAATGGTCTCTTCAATCTGCATCGCCATCACATCTTCGTAACAGGGGCGATCTGTTTCGTAAAACACACCAAACGGTCTGGGGAAATGTCCACCTGATTTGGCAGGATCATCAAACATACGCACCAGGATCTGTGCTTTGTAGAAATCGCGGTCGTCATGGATCCACAGGTCATCGGCACTAACACCATTGCCCAGTTCCACCACTACCGGTTTCAGTCCGTCCAGCTTGATACCCTTGTTTTGATTAGCACCAAAGATCAATGGCTTGCCCTGCTCCAGGAACAGTGCTTCATCCGGCTTGGACCCTTTTTCAGTAAATATTTCAAAAGCTCCATCGTTAAAGATGTTACAGTTCTGGTAGATCTCTAAGAACGAAGAACCCTTGTGCTGGTAAGAGCGGGTAAGCATGCTCTGCAGGTGTTTGGGATCACGATCCATACTTCTGGCGATAAAAGTGGCATCCGCACCCATGGCCAGTGCCAGTGGATTAAACGGATGGTCGATACTGCCAAACGGCGTACTCTTGGTAATCTTATGCTCTTCTGAAGTAGGAGAATATTGCCCCTTGGTTAACCCATAGATCTGGTTGTTGAACAACAACACATTCACATCCAGGTTTCGACGCAGCAGGTGAATGGTGTGGTTACCACCGATACTCAGACCATCGCCGTCGCCGGTAACGATCCATACGCTCAGTTCGGGGCGGCTGGCTTTTAATCCGCTCGCAATGGCAGTGGCGCGACCATGGATGCTGTGCATGCCATAGGTGTTCATATAATACGGAAAACGGCTGCTGCAACCGATACCGCTGATGATCACAATATTTTCTTTGGGAATACCGATGGTGGGCATTACTTTCTGCACCTGGGCAAGAATCGAATAATCGCCGCAACCGGGGCACCAGCGTACTTCCTGGTCTGTTGCAAAATCTTTGGCTGTTAACTGCGGAACTGCTGTAGCTGTTTCTGACATGGCTCTGGTTAATTATCAATTACTGCTCAAAACAGTAATCATCTATTTGAAATTGGGGTATAAATATCCTGAATAATTGCCAATTATAG
>SCVK01000141.1 GCA_004297075.1 Chitinophagaceae bacterium | reverse complement strand
CTGCCTGCTGTAAACTGCCGGTTGCTATGTTAATGCCGATTTTAGCCATGGTTCAAATACAAATTACCGGTTTCCCGGTACACTTAGTGAATAGAATTGCCTGCGAAAGTAACATTTCGGCCCCCTGTTTGGTTGCGAATTAAGGAATGATTTTGGACGTGGAACGCAGAACATAGAACCCGGGAACTACCCCCTCACCCCCAATAGCGTTCAGCTTCATCTAAACTTCTACCAGTTTTGTTTTGCTCAGGTAATCATGCAAAGGTTTCCCCAAAAAAGGGATGAAAAACAGGTCGATGATGGTGAGACGTACCAGCGAGCGGACGAAAACAGCCGGTATCGAAGCTCTTTTACCATTTAGATCTACCACTTTGGAATAAGTGAACCATTTGGCCGGTGTACGGCCAAACAGGGATTCGAAAAGGAAATAATAGATAAACAGGATGCCGGAAAAGAACCAGCCGAAATTATAATAGGGATAGCGCCAGAACTGCACATTCCAGTTCCATGCCTGGAAACTGAAATAGGCAATAGTGAAAATGACCAGGGTATCGATCAAAAAATTCAGGGCGCGGGTACCGTCTCCGACTGTTCTCATGGTATGAATGATTGGTGCAAAACTATAGGATTATGTGTAAGCTTTGAGCGATGAGCTGCGGGCTGCGAGCTTTAAAGCGGATTATTATCAAAAAACTTGCTCAAAGCTCACAGCTCATAGCTCACAGCTTTCTCCTTACTTTTGCGCAAACAGCAACAAAGAATGAACCTGATCGAAGAATTACAGTGGCGGGGTATGATACAGGATATCATGCCGGGCACTGCGGAGTTATTGGAGAAAGAAACCGTTTCGGGGTATATTGGTTTTGACCCTACCTCCGACAGCCTGCATATCGGCAGCCTGGTACCCATTTTATTACTGGTGCATTTACAGCGGGCCGGACACAAACCGTTTGCACTGGTAGGCGGCGCCACCGGTATGGTGGGCGATCCCAGCGGTAAAAGTGAAGAGCGTAACCTGCTGAGCGAGGAAGTGCTGCAGATTAACCAGGCCGGTGTTCGCAGGCAGTTGGAAAAGTTCCTGGACTTTACCCCCGGCAAAGCCAATACGGCGGAGATGGTGAACAATTACGACTGGTTCAAGGATTTCCGTTTCCTGGATTTTATCCGCGATGTGGGCAAACACATTACGGTGAATTATATGATGTCGAAAGACAGCGTGAAAAAAAGACTGGAGAGCGAAGTGGGCATGAGCTTTACCGAGTTCACCTACCAACTGATACAGGGTTATGATTTTTACTGGCTAAACCAGCATAAAAACTGCAAACTGCAGATGGGCGGCAGCGACCAGTGGGGCAATATTGTAACCGGCACCGAACTCATCCGCCGCAAAGCGGGTGGCGAGGCTTTTGCGTTTACCTGTCCGCTGATCAAAAAAGCCGATGGTGGTAAATTCGGTAAAACCGAAAAAGGCAATGTATGGCTGGACCCGAAAAAAACCTCTCCTTACCAGTTCTACCAGTTCTGGCTCAATGCGAGTGATTCTGATGCTACGCAGTGGATCAGGATCTTTACCCTCCTCCCCAAAGAAGAAATAGACGCATTACTGGCGCAACAGGCAGCCGCACCACACGAAAGGGCGCTGCAGAAAAAACTGGCCGAAGAAATTACCTGTTTTGTACATAGCCGCGCCGATTATGAATTTGCGGTAAAAGCTTCCGAGATCCTGTTTGGCAATGCCACTACCGAAATTTTGCAGAGTTTAACGGAAGAGCAGTTGCTGCAGGTGATGGAGGGCGTTCCTTCGATCGAGATCAGCAGAACGGCGCTGGATGCGGGTTATGAGATCGTTAGCTTTTTGGCAGATACGCAGATCTTCCCAAGTAAAGGCGAAGCGAGAAAAATGTGGCAGGCGGGTGGTTTGGGACTGAACAAAACAAAAGTTGCTACTGATAAGTTACAGGTTACCAGTGCAGATCTCCTGAACAACAAATACCTGCTGGTACAGAAAGGTAAAAAGAATTACTACCTCGTAAAAGCTGTATAAGCTTTTATCAAAATACACCTGCGCCTTTGCGCCTCTGCGTGAAAATTTTCTCGCAGAGCCGCAAAGGCGCAGTTTTTTTCACTTTTTGATAGCGGTGATGGCTTCTCCCGCTATTTATTGAATGGTTTTGATCACGTTCCACATCTGCTCGGCTACAAACAGGTTACCGGCCGGGGTCAGGTGCACGCGGTCGGTGGTAAGGATGCCGGATTCTTTGTTCTGCGGATTGTTCTTCAGGTTATAGTTGATGAACCCTGCCCGCAGATCTACCAATGGGATATTTTTCTGGGCGGCAAAAGAGCGGATCCAGTTGCTGTAATGGTTCAGATCGCCATCCTGCTGGTTGGAATGATCAGTTTTTTCGCCAATCACCGCCGGGGTGCAGAGAATCACTTTACTGCCCGATGCCTGCAGTTTGCTCACTACGGCCTCATAAAAGCGGCCGAACTTGTTGTAATCGGTACCGGTGCCGCTGGAGGCTTTGTGCCATACATCGTTCACCCCCACATAAATGACCACGATATCAGCGTTGTGTTTGAGCACATCGGCTTCCATACGCAGGTAGAGGTCATAGATCTTGTCGCCGCCAATGCCTGCCCCGATCAGTTCATACTGTCCGGCCCCCACCTGGCTGGTAATCAGGGAATCCATCAACTGGATATACCCGCCCGGCCGGGCACCCGCCTGGGTAATGGAATCGCCAAAAAAGACGACTTTTTTCTTTTTATCATACGAGAAAGCCATCAGCAGCATGCTGACAACGAATACGGCAAGGAGGATGAGTTTGTTGGACATAGTGTCGTGAGTTGTGAGTGGTGAGTAGTGAGTTGTGAATGGGCAATTGTCAATGGGCAATGGGTAGTTGTGGGGGTTAGAGGGTGCTTTTCTTTGCCCGCGCCCCCCTATTGCCCATTCACCATTGCCAATTGACTTACAACGCCAAGATACTGATTTATCGAACAGTGAAAAACGGGGGCTGCGAAATCGTTTTCGGCTGGTGGGGGAAAAGATTGGGGGATCCGGGCGTAAAAAATTTGGAACAATTGTTGCCCAACCCTATTTTTGCACCCCATTCGATGAGAATGTAAGGATTGCCCGATAGTATAAGGGTAGTACAACTGATTTTGGTTCAGTATGTCGTGGTTCGAATCCATGTCGGGCAACGAGAGGGAAAGATGAGAGTCTTTCCCTTTTTTTATACCAACAATTCAAGTCTTTAGTATTATCATGCGTAAAACCAAATTCTTTAGCCTCCATGATCTTTAATTTAGCCTGTCTTTCATTTCAAAGAAACATTGATACGGTAAGAGTTCGTTATATGATATTTTTTCGCGCTATATATCTGTTATTTAATGTTTTACTCCATATATTAATAAATTAATATCTTTAGAGAGAACAACCGAAACTACATGGCAACAACTCCAGACCCGAGTATCCGAGTTGGATATGTTTCACGACGACACCAAAAACGAGATCATTTTAAAAAGATAATAGAATCATTAAGACAAGGTGATATTCCTTTAAATATCCGAAGTTACGATCTCATCAGTTCGCTAAAATATTACCTTACCGAAAAAGAAGTTGATCAGGTTCTTGACCAATTGCCGGATGATACATTCAATTTTGTCATTAGCAACCCTATTGCAGATACTTATGAAGACTTAAGTAAGGAAAGCTTCTTTGTTAACAATCATGATATTGAAAAAGAGGTTAAGTGGCTTTCCAGATTTATAAAAGATTACAGCCCAGAACTTAATTTATTTCTTTCACTAGAAGAAGAGTATGAGCAAAGTTTATTTGTAGGAGATTATGAAAAAGCTGCGCATATAATCGGGCAAATCGAGAGTAGCATAACAGTCTCTGCTTGGTCAATCCAACAAAAACTAATATTAGCTGAATTTAGTAAGGGTTTCAAGGCCAATAAGGATGTATTAACCGCGATGCTCGACTCAAATCTACCCGCGCTCACTGGATTTCTTGCAAGCTATACTAGTATCCGCATCGAAAAAAACATTTCCGATCAGCAATACACTAAACTAGTAGACGATTATGTGAAACTTGTCAATAGTGCACATTTGAACTCCTATATATATTTTAAGATAGATTTTTTCAGAGATTTCGAAATAAACGATTTTACCCAACTATTAGTATATGATGGCACTCTCTCTATTATAGATCGCTATAAGATATTAATACAAGTTGCACAATACCTCTTTTCAAAGAAAAAAAGACCGCCTAAGCAAGCCGCTATATTTTACACTACACTCAAAGAAATTAGTTCTTTCATCAATGACGATCACATCACCAGTTTGCTAATGATTTATGATGGGGAACCGAAAACGTGGAAGAATTTAGATTTCATAACATTAGTTGATTCATATACAGCAGAAGATTATAAAACTACATTAATCCTCGGCAGAAATTACATACAAAGATTCCCTGGTTCGTTTAAAGGTATTTTATTGTATTGCAAAGCATTAAGCTTCTTGCAAGTTGATCATACGCTAATAGGAAATGCAAACTCAATATTAGAAAAGATAATTACCCTAGTTCTCTCCATATTTGTACGAAAAGAAAATTATTCTGACATTGTTTATTCCGATTTATACAGATTTGCGAACTACTTCGGCAATCATTCGTTATCTCTCGGTATAATTGAATTTATCCACGATGAACTTCCCGCAGTAGAATCATACACAAAAGATATAGACATCGCTTGTTTAGCAATGATATCTGGCAAGGATTTCAATCCGGCCGCTTATCGGTTTATACCCGATAATAAAAAAAGTACCTTCTTACAAAAAGTTCAAAGATCTAATCCAAAGCTTGCATCTTCACCTACGATAAATCTGATTCGAAGTTTAGTAACAGATTATTTACGGAGTGATATATCTATAGACAGCCTTAATCTTCGATCATTAAAATATATTTCCATCTCTTTAAGAAATAACCAACGCTATTCCGAATCATTAACTGTTAGTGACTACATTCTATCAAGCGACCGGTTTAAAGGTTTATTAGAAAACCCATATTTATATGTTGAGATACTGGAAGGGAAATTTAATACGCTTGTTCAATGTCAAAAGTGGATTGATGCGGCAAACTTGGCATGCACTGCTATTATAAAATACCCCAATTATCTTGATAAATTTTTGCATTCGAATTTACTTGAGAAATTAACAGATGACCTCAGTCCAGATCTTCATTCTAATATTAGCATTCCTGTATATCTAAATTTTAGCTCAGTACACATTGACTCATATTATATATATGTCGCCTACGACAACTATCTATTTTCGAAAGGATGTGAAACACCAAAAGATTATTTCACGCAGTTTGACCCCGGTAATAGGATGGACGTTGCCTTCCTACAAAATGTTTGTAAACATGAAACATTGTACTCATCTCCATATTTTAGAGATCAGGATGAGATGGACTTGGCTCGCATTGAGATCTGCACCTTCTTAAGTGATGCTTTATCAGACAATACACCATATGAATCGGAAATATCAGAATTGTTGCGTAAAGTTCTCGTACGCCAAGGAATTAAACAAATCGACTATAGCAAAATCTATGTAGACATCAAAGGATTGACGGAATCAATCACAAAAGAGCTTAAAGAAAATTTTACTAGAAACGTTGAAATCGCTTCATTACCACTTGATCAATTGAACAAAATAATGGACTCGGTTGGAAATGTATTGGTCTACTATATGGATGAGCTAGAGGATGCTGAACAACAACCCGAAGCACCAGATGAAAAGCTACTTAAAAATTTAAAACTAACTAGCTATAATCGATTTTTGCTTTTTACACAGTCATTTATCAAGATTCGGGATATGTTTTTGTTTGATATCGATTGTGGATTAGATACCTATTTGAGCATGCGTATAAGGCATGGGACGTTGCCTGGGCAAATCAGATCGATATTTGAGGTGGACAAACTAGTTACTGCATGGAATGAATCAACGAATGAGTATTTAGCTAATGAATACTGGCTAAAAAAATTCCCCGAGTTGGGTGAAAGTGAGAGAAAGGTTCTGACAGAATTATTCAGCACTTTATCTCTTTCGCTTGATACTGCAACAGAAAAACTAAAGAGCCAAACTATTCAGATTTCGACAGAAACAAAAGTTTCTAAGGGAATGTTTAATTATTCATACAGCGAGAAAGAATTGCTCGGTCTTTTTTCTGAAAAATTCGGAACCATTCGTTCATTCGAAACCTTTGTCAATTCTGTTTTCGAAACGCTTTGGAGTAGAACAGAGTCTGTGCTAGATGAAATACGGAACTATATAAATCAAGAATTCACTGATAAGATAAATCAAGTTTTAGAAAAGTTTGCACAAGACTTAAATACGCTTTCCGGATTTCGAGATCAATATCAATCTCAAGAACTACTCACCGCTGTTCAAAATGCACGCACCAGTATCGTCGTGGAAATAGGACGAATTGGCGAATGGTTTAGAAGATCAAATAAAAAATATATAGAAGAGTTCAACTTCGATGTATTGTTGGATGCCAGTGTAAGTACTCTTCGACGTAGCTTTATCGATACAACAATCACAATTGAGAATAATTGCCCAATAAATATCGACGGAGATTATTTCCCCCATTTTACAGACATATTCATTTATCTTCTACTCAATGCTCTAAAGCACTCAAAATTACCTAGCAGCAAGTTGAAAATTCTGATCAAATTATCTATTGAAGGAGATCTTATTTCAATAAACGTAAAGAATAATATATCAGCCGATCCAGATCATATTTCTGATATCCAAAAAAGAATAGAAAAGTCTCTCTCAATTCTTTCAGACCCAGCTAAAGCAGTACAGGTTATAAATAAGGAAGGTGGTACTGGTTATCCAAAAATAAATAAAGCTTTAACTTCAGACCTAAAGCGAAAAAAAAGCAAAATTTACTTTGGATTGATTCTTGATACACAGGAACCGGAATTTCATTCATCCATTTTGTTTGAGTATGCAGACCTTCAAAAAAAGCATGAATAATGAGAGTTCTAATAATCGAAGACGATCCACTCAAACTTAACCGCCTTGAGACTTTCACGAAAGAATATTCTCAAAGTTTGATATTAGATACAAAGATGTCATATCAAAGTGGGCTGCTTGCATTGCTCAGGAACCAATACGATATAGTGCTTCTTGACATGCAGTTACCAAATTACGATATAAGATCGGGGGAGGACGGATATAAACCTAGACCTATGGCCGGTAGAGATATTTTAAGGGAAATTAAGAGAAAGAGAATTAAATCTAAAGTTATTATCATGACTCAGTATGAAAGTTTCGGAGAAAACGGAAAGTTCGAATCGTTGATGGAATGGGATGCAAAATTTAAAGCAGAATTTACGAACAGCTATTTACAAACGATCCAATATAAGCCAGGTTCTAATGCATGGAAGGATCAATTACAGAAACATTTAGCAAATTTTATATAATGATGCAGATATTATTAGTAGAGGATAATGCGAACAAAGCTTTAAAAATTTCAACAGTGCTCGATAGTATTGCAAATTGCAAATATGAGACAGCACCAGATGCTACAACTGCGCGAAGGCTTTTGATAAGGTCTTTTGATCTTATGATTATAGACATGAACCTTCCGGAAAGATTTAATGAAGTTCCTAAAGAAAGTAAAGGGATAGAGTTTATCCAAGAGCTGAAAGCAAGTCAACGCCTAAAATTCCCCACTCATATTATTGGCTTGACTGAATTTGAAAATTTATTTGAAAAATATCAGTCTGCATTTTCTGAGCAAGCCTTAGTATTGATTAAATACGATATAAAAGGAATGCAATGGCAGTCTATTTTGAGAGAACAGATTAGCAGAATCGAAAAAGCACTGATGGAAGATGAAGATTCTGGAAAATTCAAAGCTGACATTGCCTTCATTGCAGCATTGAGAACTCCCGAACTATCGGCTTTATTATCAAAAAATTATAACTGGATTAAATTTAAATTAACAGACGATCCATCGATATATTTTAAAGGAGAAATTGTACTGGAGGACAAAAGGAAAATCACAGTTGTCGCAACTTCATTGCCACAGATGGGTATGGTATCTACAGCAACGACCACAACAAAAGTCATATCAGCCTTTTCTCCAGACTATGTTATTATGGTAGGAATATGTGGTGGAATTAAAGGAAAAGTAACACTAGGCGATGTAGTAGTCGCTGATCTCTCGTTTGATTTCGGGAGTGGAAAAGTCATAAAAGATGACAATGAACAAGAGAAATTCGAACCAGACTTCAAGGCGATTCCTCTAGATGGAGATTTTAAAGAGGAAATCATCGAGTTATCTACGCAAAAAAAAATGCTTCGTGAAATAAAAGACGGATGGAAAGGAAACGAAGTAGATGGCGAAATAAACTTGGTTGTTGGTCCGATCGGATCTGGTGCTTCCGTAATTGCCAACAAAGAGTATACTGACAAAATCCTAACCCATCAAAGAAAACTTGTTGCGATCGACATGGAAACATACTCCATATTTTATTGCTGCGAATACGCAAATTCACCTAAGCCAAAAGCGCTATCAATCAAGGGAGTTTGCGATTATGCAGATCATGAAAAGAATGACAATATCCAAAAATATTGCTCGTATGTTAGTGTTGAAACTGCTGAATACATCATAAAAAATATCCTGAAATTTAATGCCCCTTAAAATTATTGGGGTGTTAAATTAATATTTTTTTTGCATGATGTCTGCAATCACTCAAAAAGAAGTTTCGTCGCAGATCTTAGACGAAATGTACTCTAATCTTAGCGCTTACGAAGAAAACACCACCACTCTAAGGTAAAACGAGAATGCGCAGATTTTTTCTCGGCAGGATGTACTTGCTTCTCATCATCACACCTCGCTAAAAAAAACGCAGGGTGTTCTCTGCAAATGTCTCTCGCAACCACTCCTCACAGAGTCCACTACGTGAGACATCTGCGGGAAACCCTCTCTTTTAACAATGTTGGACACGCTGCTGAGAAAAAAAATCACCTGACAAATTCGTTAGTAATCGTAAATCATTCAGAAACTGGTTCGACAAAAATCCACTTCGGGCAACAAAAGGGAAAGAGGAAAGTCTTTCCCTTTTGTATTTTTAGCACATCCCTTCCTAGAATTAGTTGTTGGTCATGCGACCAACAACGGCGTAAACTGTAAAATCCGGTCCTTTCAAAACAACCTGATTCCTGCCATCATGAAGACCAAAATTCTTTTTCTATTCGCATTACACCTGTTCATCGTTGCCAGCTATATTGGTATAACCAGCTGGCTGTTTGTTAGCTACCCGGTACCGGATCCTATAGCAATGGGCTTACAGCAATGGGTATGTATACTCGTTCATATCAGTGTAACGGTGTTGATCTGCCTGATAAAAAGAAGAAACGCCATTGATAGAAATAAGGCAACCAGAACACTATGGCTACATGTTGGCGCCATGGTAAGCTGGGTCGTGGTTTACCTGTTACTGTCTGACCAGCTGGCTGATTATTTGTGGGCGCTGCGCTCAAAATAGTCGAAAATATGGCTGCATCATCCTCTCCACAAAATCGCTGTATCAGACTGACAATCAATGCATTTTTCTAAGTTTCAGCAATTGTCCTCAAATCTGGCACGGTATTTTCATTTATCTCCCTATAAATCAACCTCTATGAAAAAGTTATTTACCCTCGTCGTACTATTGACCGCCCTGGCGGCTGCACCTGCTGCACAGGCGCAGGTGAAACTGAATGTGAACATCAATATAGGTAACCAACCCGTTTGGGGACCGGTAGGCTATGATTATGTAGACTACTATTATATGCCCGATATTGATGTGTACTATTATGTACCCGAACGCCGCTTTATTTACCTCGAAGGCAACCGCTGGATCTTTGCTGCCAGTTTACCCGGCCGTTACCGTGGTTTTGACCTGTACAGCGGTTATAAAGTGGTGATTAACGAACCCCGCCCCTATTTACGGGCCGATGTTTACCGGGTTAAATACGCCAATTACAAGGGCGGTCGTGGTCCTAAACAGGTAATCATCCGCGACAGCCATGATAACCGGTATAAAAACAACGGGCCTTCGCATAATGATCATGATGACAGGGGGAATGGAAAAAACAGGGGCAAAGGAAAGGGGCACCATTGATCGCTGAAAAATAGGATTGATGTATCTCAGACAAATTCAGCGCTGAGAAATATGATTTACGCAGATCAGTTCATCGCTGAAAGAATATGATTTACGCAGATCAGATAAGCGATGATGTAGCAGCTAAAAAGAGGCTGTATCAGATTTTTGATACAGCCTCTTTTGTATTTTCCGCATGTAGTAGTTGAACCCGCTGAAAATCGTAGCTGTCGGGTAAGCAGCCACGACATGGCAAAGACACAGCCATGCCAGCCATTTTTTAAGGATACAGTAAATATTTTTTCCGCATCTCTTTATACGCGTTCAGTCCGGGCTCCCAGCTTTTGCGGATCTCTTCTTCAGAAACACCGTTGATTACCTGTTGCCTGAATTCACCCACGCCGATCTGGATCTCGATAGAGTTCATTTCCTTGCTCAGTTTCTCAAAAAATTTTTCCTTGTAAGGATGTGCTTTGTATAATTCTATGATCCAGCTGATATTGATCTTTTTGCTTTTCCGGAGTTGTTCTACATCATAATTGCGGAGATCCAGTCCATAACATACCTCGTTCATGAACAGGGGTGTTTCCGACATTCCTTTGATGCTGGTAGGCGTATAGGAAAAGGAATAAATACCTTTCAGTTCAGGACTGCCCAATACCGTGAACGGGAAATAGGTGCCGCGGCCATGGTTCAGGTAAACCCCTTCGAACATACAGGTAGAGGGATAGAGCATGATGGCCTGTTGTGTATTCAGGTTAGGCGAAGGTTTTACCGGCAGGGTGTACGGCATATCGTGATGGTAGTTGGCAACCGGTATGATGCGGAGATTACATTTTGCTTTGTTGGCAAGCCAGCCCTCTCCATTGGCCATCTGTGCAAACTCGCCAATGGTTAGTCCATGCGACATAGGTATCGGGAACATACCGATACCCGACTTGTATTTCATATCCAATACCGGGCCATCAACCAGGTAAGCATTCGGGTTGGGCCGATCGAGGATCAGCAGTTCTTTCCCATTATCCGCGCAGGCTTCCATTAAACGAACAAGTGCATTGATATTGGTGTAAAATCGTACACCTACATCCTGCACATCATAGATCATGATATCCACATCTGCCAGGTCTTCTTTACTGGGTTTATTCCTCGGGCCATAGAGAGAGATAACCGGAATGCCCGTTACCGGGTCGGTCTCATCTCCTATTTCAACACCCGCACTTGCATTACCCCTGAAACCATGCTCGGGACCAAACACTTTTACAATATGCACGCCCAGTTTCTGCAGGCTATCCACCAGGTGTGTTTTACCGATGATGGTAGTAGGATTGGCCAGCATAGCTACCCGTTTGCCTTTCAGCAGCGGCAGGTATTTATCAACCTGGTCTGCCCCGGTAAGGATGGGTTTAGCAGCCATACCGTCGGCAACAGCAGCGGCCAATGGCTGGTAAACGAGCATGAACAGACTAATAAGGAGTAAGATATATTTCTTCATATAGCGTTTTATGGATGTAAATATAAGTGCTATAACCGAAGTCTGCCGTACCAGGGGGCCGCAATGGCATGCTGCGTATTGTTATGCCCCCGTTCTATTAAGTGGAGCGTAGCTACTGCATACATCCGGCTTCTTAAATGCTTCATACGCATGCAACTAATACAGTTAAAAATGGAAGATCCCATAGAAGAACAGTTTGCCCGCCATCTACAAAAGAGATAAGTCTTCCCGTTTGCATTTCAAGGTCGCCCCTTCCTGATATACATTTTTTTGTATATTTAATTATCAACTGTTACGTCAACATGATCAGAGGAACACTATACTTTATATTACTTTCTATCCTATTTCTCAGTTGTCATAAGGATACAACACCCGAAACGCCCAAAGGCTGCGGTTTTATCAATTACAGGTATTATCGTGGCGCAAAAGATACGCTGGGAGAATTATCGAATAAATATATAGTTGTGGCTTTTGACACCACTTACAGCGAAACCGACATACGTAAGTTCATCTCTGCCAGTAAAGATTTTGACCAGCAATACCGCTATACACTTTACAGCAGTAAGGTAGCAGCTTTACGATTCAACACCCCTAAGACCTGCGAAGAAATAACTGCTATTATTTTCAATCTCGAAAAGAATGCGATCGTTGAATTTGCACACTATGCCATGAAAACAAATAAATGCCAGAGTATGGTGATGCAGCCATTGGGGAATCTTTGTGTAGACAGTTACAGTAACTATTTTTATGTGAAAGTTATTAATGAAAATAAGTTATCTGATTTATATAGGTTGATAACAGAAACAAATACCGAACTGGTTTATCAAGACACCTACATGAAACAATGGTTTGTACTAAAAGCGAATAAACAATCAAAGGGGGACGCGTTACATATGGCCAACTATTTTTATGAATCAAAACTATTTGCATCCGCCGATCCCGAACTTAATTTTAAGTTTCCTGTTGAATAAAACTACCGTCAACAAGGTTGTGGGTTGGTCTGAAATCCCGACTTGTGCAGCTGTGACTATTTCTACCGGAAAGAAACTTCAGATCATTATCTAATCGGTTCGCTAAAAAATACAGATCGGCCAACGAAAAGACTCAGATCAAATATGCGCTGGATTTTTAATTGCACAACACCTTACCCATTAGATCGCAACTAATTGATTTTTAATTTATTAAGACCATATCTACCTTTTACATTTAATTAGCACTGGTCATTAAGGAAATTGATTAATTTTACAATAGTGAAGAAAAGTGCAAACATATCAGACATCTTGCCTAAAGAATCATTCTGGGATATAAAATTCGATCAACTAAATGCTGACCGGGATAAGGCACTTATTGTTCCAAGAGCACTTTATTTCACAACTCCTCAAACCTTTGACAGAGATATTGAACGACTTGAGAAAATTTATAATAAGACTGAGATCCTTAAAGAGCTGAAATCTACCAAAGAGCCTTTAAGCAATAAATTACTTGCTTTGGTTGCCAGTCGATATCATGTCCCTGTTTTTAGTCGCTTTACGCATGCGCGTCAAACTAAAAAGGAAAATCGCCAGTTGAGTCATGTCTGATAATCAGGCCGTTTCCCAGGAATTGCTGGAAACAATCCACGAATTACAGCAGTTATCATCCCTTTCCGAATTTGGACTTGCCGGCGGAACCAACCTGGCACTTAGATTTGGACATCGCATATCAATTGATATCGATCTGTTCTCCTCTTTTATGATTGGAATAAATGGATTAGAAGACATTTGCGAACAGGTCAGAAATTTCTACGGCGAACGGGTACTTTCCAGCCAGTTAATCAACGATGACTTAGCGGATCAATACTGCTTTGCGAGAATATTGATCAAAACTAAAACTGGACAAATCAAAGTTGAGATCATGCAAAATGTTCCCCTACTCGATGAATTTGAGATCGGGAATGGGATCCGGATGGTAACTGTCAAAGATATAGGCGTCTTCAAATTGAAAAGTCTTTGCGCTCGCAGGGCAAAAAAAGATGGGTATGACCTTGATCTGATAACCGACCATGATGGTTATTCATTGGAAGAATTACTCGATAAGTATCATGAAAAAGAAACCAGTTTCTCCAGTGAAGCTGATGAATGGGTATTTGATCTGGATGAACATCCAAACCCGGTTACAGATCCAAATGCTTTATTAGCTTTTGATGAAATCGACTATAGATCTGCTGACAACCGACCTATGCACTCAGACGATCAGCTCAATATTGTTCTACCTGCGAAATTATACAGCGTAGCCAAATCAAGCCTACGTAGAAAAGTCAAGGATTATATGAGAAGTAAAGGTTTGGAGTTACCGCCGTTAGAGCCAATTAACTAGAATTTCTTTCCCCGCAAACTGTATTTTTTCGATATTCTCCGCAGATGTGTCTCACCAGAGGCTACTGTGTACTCACCTTTTCGAAGTATTTAACACTACACACCATCCATAATACATCTGCTCTGCTTGATTTTTTTGAAAAAAGCTGTTAACCTGGCAAATAACAAATGCGTAAGACACCGGTCTTTTATAGCCGGCATCTTACGCATTTAACAACATATCATTTTATAAAGACATCCCACCCGAAGCTTCAATCCGCTGCCCTGTGATCCATTTGGCATCATCGGTGCATAAGAAGGCAACTATGCCGCCAATATCATCTGCCTGTCCAATACGAGGAATGGCGGTAATAGAGGTCAGATAGGCCTGTACCTGTGGGTTATCCCGGGTATTACCACCACCAAAATCGGTGGCAATGGCTCCGGGCGCTACTACATTGGCTTTAATATTCCTGGCACCCAGTTCCTTGGCTAAATATTTGGTCAGTGTTTCTACGGCCGATTTCATACTGGCATAAGCCCCTCTGCCGGCAAAGGTAACACGGGTTAAGCCCGAGGAAATATTAACGATACCACCTCCGTCATGTAAAAGGGGCAGCATTTTTTGTGTAAAAAAGAAAACGCCTTTAAAATGAACATTCAGCAATTGATCAAATTGCTCTTCTGTGGTTTCGGCAAACGAGGGACTGTTGATGCCAAAGCCACCATTGTTAATGAGAAAGTCGATTTTCTCCGCACCAAACGCTGATTGTACTGTTTTTGGCAGTTCTGCCACAAAACCATCCAGGCTGCCGATATCTGCCACATTAAGTTTCAGGGCGATGGCTTTTTGCCCGAGTGCCTGAATTTCTTTGACAACTTCGTCTGCTGCGGTTTTGTTGCTATGATAAGTCAGTACCACATCGAGCCCTTTTGCAGCGATCCGTAAAGCCATATCCCTCCCAAGCCCACGACCACCACCGGTAACTAATGCAATTTTATTATTTTTCATGTTTATTTATTTTTTGTGTATGGCAAAACTATACACAGGATGGTATACTTTTAATACCGATATACAAAAGGATACCTATGACACAAAAACAACTGGAAGAGAAAATAAAGTATTTACAGGACTTTCATACCGCCATCAACGGTAAATGGAAATTGCAGATCCTGATCCTGATCAATCATGGTAAAAACAGGTTTAAGGATATCCAGGCCCATATTCCAAAAATCACCAACCGGGTGTTATCCAAGGAATTAAAAGACCTGGAAGCCAACCAAATGATTACCAGAACCGTGTACGATACCATTCCTGTAACTATTGAATACAAAGCGACTGAATATTCCTTAACCATCAAACCGGTAATCGAAATGATGACAGCCTGGGGCAAGAAGCATAGAAAGAAAATATCGGGAAAATCCATTTAACAAATAGTATAAACGCACACAAGGCTACTACCGATGCTGGAGCATTATTAGAAACAAGCTATCTTATACTGGTGAAAATGCAACGGGAAAGGGTCAATGAATGCTGACAGCATATATATCTATGAAAACCAGGATCCTGTTCCTATTCGCATTACACCTGTTCATCGTTGCGAGCTACATGGGCGTAACCAGCTGGCTGTTTGTTACCTACCCGGTACCGGCCCCTTTAGCAACGGGCTTACAGTAATGGGTATGTATACTCGTTCATATCAGTGTAACGGTGTTGATCTGCCTGCTAAAAAGAAGAAACGCTATTGATAGAAAAAAAGCAACCACCACACTATGGTTACATGTTGTTGCTATCGTATGCTGGATAGTAGTTTACCTGTTCTTGTCTGCCCCTATAGCTGCTTATTTGTGGAAACTGCGTTCACAATAACCAACCCTAAACAGGCATCCTGTCTCAGTTATTTGACGGTATACCAATCCATTTCATTTTCCAGGGTCTCCCGCCGAACTACTCTATATCCGGTTTCCCTTTTTACCTGAAAACACCCCTCTCCCGGGTCCCTATCGTTGGCTCCCCATCAACCATTGTTCTTAGGGCCAAAAAACACCCAAAATTCAGCCTGTTACAATTCATTGATAATCCGCCGGTAACCCGTAGATAACCCGCAGATAACCCGCCTCTTTAAAAGAGCGGCTTACCAGGGAAAGATAGATGGATAAACTACCTGTCATCCTTGTATCAATACCCTGTCAGGTTATAATATACTAAGCGGTACCCATGTAGCAGGATTGGTTGAACTAACTGGTTATCAGCAATCAACGTTGTGTAATGCTCGTATCGTTTGTACCAGGCTATTCCCGATTAGCGGGAAGCAACCGGCAGAAATCCGGTTTTCGCCCTACCTCTCTTTGATTACACCTGCAGACACTTTCCGCTATTTGGCTGACAATCAGTATGTTTCAATAAGTGCAACAGACGAGAAAGAGAATAAGTATCATTTTTTTCATAGCCATGATGGGTGGTGAACCGGATACCCATCGGGAAACCTTTTCCCAGAAAAGTTTTTCAGAAAAGGTGGTACGCCCTTCAGAAAAAGAAACTTTAAGTATATTGACGTCAGGCTTGCTGGTGAGTAAGCTATTTGATGCAGGAGAACAGCTATTGCGACAAACAATGTCAAGGAAATTCTTTATGCGTATTTATATGACATGGAAGCAGAGAACCTGACGATAGTAGCTGCCCGCAGGCTATGCGGAAAGGCTTGTACAGGCAGAACCGGCAGATCCCTTAATTCAGGGGGGATGAGAGCAGTACTAACTGTGCCAGGATTTAACAGGGAACAGGAGCCTACCCTCCTGATGAATGCTTTAACAGGAAAACATTCAGTTCAATAACCGTCAATCTTCTTACATGAATTCCTCCAATAAAAAAACAGCCAGAATTGCAGGATCTTTATACCTGGGTGTGGTATTAACAGGAATTTTTTCGTTACTGTATGTTCCATCAAAACTAATTGTACCGGATAATCCATCCCTGACTTTTGAGCATATTGTTTCTTCAGAATCATTATTCCGTTGGGGAATAATCAGTGGGTTGCTTTGTTATACTTTTTTCCTGTTTTTACCGCTTGTTCTTTATACATTATTAAAGCAGGTGAATGAAAACTATGCAAAAATCATGGTTCTACTGGCCGTTATCAGTGTACCTGTTTTTTTCATCAATGTACAGAATTACTTTACCGTTCTTTCACTGGTAACTGACACCAACCATCTTTTGGGGTTCTCTGCAGCACAAATTCCCTCACAGGTCATGTTGTTGCTTGAACAATATGATAATGGCATGAGAGTGATTCATATATTCTCAGGTCTTTGGCTGTTTCCGTTTGGCTATTTAGTATTCAGATCAGGCTTCCTTCCTGCAATCCTGGGAGTATTATTAATGGCCGGTTGTTTGGGTTATGTAATCAATTTCATAGGGCACACGGTAATTCCCCATTATGCAACAATGGGCATTTCATCTTATATAAGCTTACCCGCAAGCATTGGCGAAATAGGAACCTGCCTATGGTTGCTTCTGGTGGGAACAAAAGAAAAATCAAACAGCTAATCAAATGGCAAAAGAACTGGAAGATCTCAAAGTCAATCTCAGGCTACAAATCGCTGCCTTATGGACATCGGTACTGTTTTGTTACATCTATGGCGATTACTTTGAACTGTATGTACCCAACAAAGTAGCAGGGCTTTTGAACGGGCAAAATATGTTAGACAGTCCCATTAAATTATTGGCAGCAACAATACTACTAACGATCCCTATTTTGATGATATCCCTGTCAGTATTCTTAAAGCCCAATTTGGCAAAATGGCTAAATATCGGATGGGGAATATTCTATACCCTGTTCACCTTATTAGTAGGCATATCTGCCATTTCTGAATGGAGGATCTTTTATGTCTTTCTCTCCTTCCTTGAAAGCCTTATAACCATATTCATTGTTTACAAGGCCTGGACCTGGCCCACATTGACAATAAAATAGAACGCCTTCCTTCAGCCGATGGCGGGGCAGCTTTTCTTCTGCTCCCGCTGTATGGCAGGAAGCTACCCATCGTTTTGTCTGCCATCGCCTTTGCCCGTTGCCCAGAACCTGGATTGGCATTTTCATCGTATAATCCAAACAGGTTTTGCATTATCTGATAACACGCACTTTCGATATTGCGAGACCAGTAAGGGAGCGACCTGCCTCTTACCAAAGCTGATCAGTGTACAACGGTTTGGCCTAAATTTCCGATCTTAGCGGGTACCCTGATTGGTCTTTACCCGCAATAGCATTACCCTTTCTATGAACAGACTCTGGAAACATTTTATTATCGAAACCACTCTCAAAGAAAAAGCCGACGGTGATGATAAGGAGTTTTCCAATTATGAACTGGCCAAGGGCTGGCGCGAGTTAAAGATCAATGCCTTCCGGTTGCTGAAAGATGTGATCCTGATCACGGCGGGTGTATTTTCTGCCGCTTTCGGTTTCAAAAGTTTTTTACTTACCAATCATTTTATTGATGGTGGTGCCACGGGTATTGCACTGCTGGC
>SCVK01000449.1 GCA_004297075.1 Chitinophagaceae bacterium | reverse complement strand
TGTGGAAGAAGGGCGACCGCATCGTCGTCGACGTGACGCTGCAGCCCATCCGGCCCGAGGACCTCAAGGTCGGCACGCTCGTCTCCGCCTCGCCCGAGGGCCTGGACAAGATCCAGGAGGAGCAGGGCACGCAGAACGCGCGCGCCAAGGCCTCCATCATCCTCGTGCGCATGCGCCCGGAGGAGATCCGCTCCCAGCAGGGTGACGGCTGGGACTACAACGGGATCCTCGCCTACTCCAAGATCTGCACCCACGTCGGGTGCCCCATCGCGCTGTACCAGCAGCGCACGCACCACCTGCTCTGCCCCTGCCATCAGTCCACGTTCGACCTCGCCGACTCGGGCCACGTCGTGTTCGGACCCGCTGCGCGCCGCATGCCGCAGCTGCCCATCACCGTCGACGACGAGGGATACCTGGTGGCCGCCGACGGCTTCCAGGAGCCCGTCGGCCCGAGCTTCTGGGAGCGTGGCGCATGAGCGTCATCGTCAACGAGGCCGGCAAGGCCATCAGCCGTGCCGACGAGCGAGCACCGATCAGCTCGCTCCTGAAGTCCAACCTGCGCAAGGTCTTCCCCGACCACTGGTCGTTCATGCTCGGGGAGATCGCGCTCTACTCGTTCATCATCCTGCTGCTTACCGGTGTCTACCTGACGATCTGGTTCAAGCCGTCGATGACCGAGATCGTCTACAACGGCTCGTACACCCCGCTCGTCGGCATCCACATGTCCGAGGCCTACGCCTCGGCGCTGGACATCAGCTTCGACGTCCGCGGCGGCCTGCTCCTGCGCCAGATCCACCACTGGGCGGCGCTGTTCTTCATGGCCGCGATGATCGTGCACATGTTCCGGATCTTCTTCACCGGAGCGTTCCGCCGTCCCCGTGAGTTCAACTGGGTCATCGGCGGCTCGATGATCCTCATCGGCCTGCTCGAGGGCTTCGCCGGCTACTCGCTCCCGGAC
>SCVK01000140.1 GCA_004297075.1 Chitinophagaceae bacterium | reverse complement strand
GTTCGGAATAAAATCCTCTACAGGATGTTTGCCGTAATAAAAAGACAAACACCCTTTATTCAGGATTACTTAATGGCTGCTTAAATTTAAATTTGGCGATTTTAAAGTCTTAGAATACACAAAGATTACTGTAACAGCCCACCGGCCCAGCGGAGTTGGTAACTGGCGGTCAGATATTTAATGCGCACTGCTGTTTGCTTCTGCAGCATTTCCAACAGTTTGGTTTCCCGGGCATTCACCAGAAACAGGCTGCTCTCGCCCTGCGAAAATTTCAGTTCTTCGTTGCGGAGTAATTGCCGGTAGTTTTCCTGCAGGCGGTTACCCAATTGCCATTGCTGCAACAACTGGTTACTTTCATTCTGGTAATATCGGATCTTGTTTTCCAGCTGCCAGCGTTTGCTGGTCAGTTCCAGTTGCGATTCTTTCAGTTTGATCTGCGCTTTTTTATATTCCCCCCTTCCCTGCCGCAGAAAAAGCGGTAACTGTACACCGAGGCCCCATTTATAATTGTTCTGCAGATAAGCCGCATCCCAGCTTTTTACAAAACTGTAGTCCTTACTCAACACATTTGCCTTCAGGCTCACATAGGGTAACAGTCCCTGGAACTTGAGTTTTTTCTCTGTTTCCATACTGTTCACTTTAAATTGAGCCGATCGCAGCAACGGATGTTGTTCCAGTAAACTGCTGATATTTTCTTCCGGTACCGGGATCTCCTGCTGCGTCATAAAGCGGGTGGTATCGGGCAGTAGATTGGCAGGCAGGTTGTACGGTGTAGTATCGTTCTGCCACAAAAAATATGAGAGGGAAATAGCGGCATTGTTCAGTTTCTGTAAAGCTTCGGTTTGCTGCAGGCGGTATAACTGCAGTTGGCTGTACGACTCTACTGTATCCATCACCGACCTGTCTCCATTCACAAAAGCATTGCGCACCAGGTTTTGTCTTCTTTCAGCATTCTCCACAAAACCCGAATAGATCTGGTACAACTGGTAAGCACCGGCCCATTGCCAGTAATCCGTATACGCATCGAGCAACAGGTTATTGAGTATATTTTTCCGATCCTGTTCGCTCTGGTTGATCAGAATTTTTGCCTGTTGCAATGCGGCCCTTCGTTTATCGATCAGCAAACCATTTCCCAGCGGCAGTTCCACACCGAGGTAACTGGATCTGCCACGGGTTGTTTCGTTGGCCAGCAGGTCGCCCCCATTGTTTTCCGTTCCTGCACGCAGGGTAAAAGCGGCGGCGGTGGGTAACTGTATTTCGGGGTTGGTATAATAGTAATAATTCTTCCCGTCAAAGGTTTTGCGGCTGGCTTCCATTTCCAGTGCCGGATCAAATGCACCACGGGCCGATTGTAACTCGGCCGCTGCCCTGTTTACCAATAAAGCCGCCTGTTTGGCTACGGGGTGGTTGTTACGCACCAGCTCCATCACTGCTTCGGGGGTAAGCACTGTTTTTTTTTCCTGGGCAGAGAGGTTGATTCCCGTTAGCAGGCATAACAACGCACACAGGAATTTATTTCTTCGCATCGGGTTCTTTGTTTTTAGCATCCGGTTGATAATACTCCGGCGGGAAACCATTGATGTTCCGCCATAATTCATAATAGATCCGTACATCTTTCAGCAGGGCAATCCCGTTGGCACCACCACCCATCCGCAATTGTTTGGGCCAGGGTTTATCGCTGCTGTCTTCGGTAACCAATACCCTGAATTTTCCATTCTTACTCACTTCGGTTTCTACCGCTGCTACTTTACCGCCAAAAGTTCCGTAACTGCTCTGTGGCCAGCCGCTGAACACAATGGCCGGAAAGCCATCGAATACAAAGCGCACTTTCTGTCCAATAGCTACCAAGGGCAGGTCCATGGGTTCTACATACATTTCTACCGCATACTGTACCTGGTCGGGTACGATCTGCACGATCATTTCTCCCTCTTTCACCATTTCGCCAATACCGGCTTTTTTGGCCTGTATTACCTGGCCCCGTTGCGGCGCCCGGATATAGTAGAGTTGATTTCTGGCATCGTAATTGGCATAGAGATTCTGCAGCTTAGACAATTCGGCTTCTGTACCTGCAGCGTTAGAGAGTGAAGCAAATTTTTCTCCTTCTGCTTTGGAGATCTTATCGCGGTAGTCCTGCTCCACACTGTTCTTTTCGATCAGCAGGTTCATCAGTTCCTGTTTGGACTGCAGAAATTTATTCTGGGCACTGATCCGTTTGGCCTGTCCATTTTGAAAATTCACTTTCCGTTTTTCAAATTCTGTGAGTGAGATGGAACCACTATCAAGCATCAATTTGGCTGCATCTATCTGGCGTTTGTATACGGCCAGTTCATTGTTTACCGCTATCAGATCCGTACTATCGCTGATGATCTTCAATTGTTGCTGGCTCAGTTTATTATCGATAGAACTGAGTTTTAACATTTTGCCTTCTATTAACGCCCTTACCTGCGATTCAGCAGTGACCGCCTTGTTGCGGTAGTTTTCCATGCTGTTCTGTTTGGCATTGATCTGCTCCTGGGTACGGTTCAGCAGTTGCGGATCGAGGTATTCGATCTTTACCTCTCCCAATTGCAGCAGGGTATCACCTTCTTTTACATAATCTCCCTCTCTCACATACCACTTGATTACCCGTCCGGCAATGATGGTATTCAGCTCCTGTGGCCTTTGTTCCTGGCGCAAAGTGGTTACCGATCCTTTGGCACGGATATTCTGTGTCCAGGGTAACCAGAGCACCACCAATACCAGTAATAAAATACCCCATAACCATTTTTTTACCTGACTGGTTCTTTGCACATGGTACACTTTGGCAAAAGAAGTCAGACGACCCTCGGCCGCCTGCTCTTCCACATTTATTTTATAGTAACGATCCATTTGTTTGCTTTAGCTGGTCACTTGTCCGTTTTGTAATTGCAATACCTTGTCATACGCCGATAGATCTTCTTCTTTCTCAGCAATAATGAATACGGTACACTGTTTTTCTTTACGCAGATATTCCATCAAGGCTTGTTTCTGTTCGGCATGTAAATGCAGAAAAGGTTCTTCCAGTAACAGTAAACGGCTCTTACCCAACAAAGCCCGCGTAAGCAGGATATGCTGTCTGATGCCCTGTGGCAAACGTTTACCGAGCGGATCCAGCATGGTATCAAACCCATCTTTGTTCGAGCGGATAAAATCTGCCAGCCCTGTTTTCTCTGCCAGGCGCAATATTTCCGGTGCAGCAATCGTGGTGTCCCCCATCGTAATATTATCGATCAGTGTACCCTTGAAAATATCCTGCTGGTTCAGCAACACACCCGTTTGTGAGCGAAGCGAATCCAACTGGTAATTACCGACGGGTAAACCATCGATCAATACATTTCCTTCAAAGTTCTGGTAAGCACCTGTTAACAATCGTAACAGGCTCGACTTACCCGATCCGGAAGCGCCACTAACCAATACTACCTGTCCGGCGGGCACATAAAAACTGGCGTTGGCCAATACCTTTTCTGAACCAGGGTAACCAAAACTGACTTCTTCAAAACCAATGCTGACACCTCTTGCAGAAGCAGGTAATAACAGGTGACCTTCTTTTTCAGTATCCGCTTCTGTGATAATGCTCATTTTTTCAATAGACGTAAAACTGTCATAGATCTTATCCAGGTTACCGATCAGTTTTTCTACGGAGGCAATGATGGAAAGAATCACGATATCAGCCGCAATGAACTGTCCGATATTGATCTGCTGATCTACCAGCAAAGTGGCACCCACCACCAGCATGGCCGCAGTGATCAGAGTTTTGAAGCCAATAAAACTCCATGCCTGCACCAGCAGCAATTTAAAATAACGGGTTCGTGCTTCGAGGTAACCGGCTGTCAGCTCATCCGTGTTTTGCACGGGGATGGTACTGTTGCGGGCATACTTGAAAGATTTGATCATGCGGGCCATTTCTTCCAGCCAGGCCGCTACCCGGTATTTATAATCACTGGCTTCGAGTGAGGCACTGAACCCGGGTTGCGAAGTAAAACGCAGGATCAGAATAATGATCACCAGCAGCACAGCACCAAAACCGATAAATACGGGATGGTAAAAAGACAGGAGCAAAAGGCCCAGTAAAATCTGTATGATCGCCGTAGGAATATCGAGTAAAATTTTCTCGATCCCCTTTTGCAGAGAAGGGATCTCAAAAAAACGGTTCATCAGCTCGGGTAAATGATAGTTATCGAGCTTTTCTACATTCAGCCGTGGAAGTTTTGCCGCAAACTCCAGCGAGTAGCGCAGAAAGATCTTCTGCTTCAGTTTTTCGATCAGCTGCAGCTGGCGAACCTGTAACAATCCATTCAGAAAAGTACCCACCACTACCAGTACAATCAATACCACAATAGAAGTAGACAATGAACCCGCCATCACAAAACTGATAATGGTCTGGATACCGAGTGGCAGCGACAGTTGCACCAGTCCGGCAAGGATGGCGAATATATAAATCGCACTGATGTCCTTCCTGTCCAGGTGCAGCATGGACAGGAAGGAACGGAATACTTCACCGGCAGTTCGGTATCGGGAGGAGGCCATAATCAGGTTGTTTTCTTTGCACGGCATTTCGGGAAGAAATGAACCGTAGAACGCAATAACAGTCCGTTTGAAAAAAAGTTTGTTAAAATGGTGCTTTATTAAACAATTTATTGGGTTAGAAGGGTGGCGAAGATTACAGCGATTGGCGGGTGTGTTTTCATGCTACAAAAATGCAAAGTCATATTTATATTCTTTTATTTATATTTATTATGCTAATCATAAATATTTTTTATGAACTATACCCTGCACCAGCTGCGTGTTTTTACCGTCATCGCTGAAAAACTGAGTATAACCAAAGCCGCGGAAGAACTGAATATGACACAGCCGGCAGCTTCCATCCAGCTAAAAAAACTGCAGGACCAGTTTGACATTCCTTTAACAGAAACCATCGGGCGCAAGATCTATATCACCGATTTTGGAATGGAATTATACCGTATTGCCCAGCGGGTATTGTCAGAGATAGAAACCATTCACTATCACTCGCAGAATTACAAAGGGGTGTTGTCTGGCAAACTGCGCATCTCCGTAGTATCTACCGGTAAATATGTGATGCCTTATTTCCTGCGCGATTTTCTGAAAGAGAACCCGGGCATCGACCTGGAAATGGATGTGGCCAATAAACGGAAAGTGATCGGCAGCCTGGAACAGAACGAAGTGGATTTTTCGCTGGTATCGGTGATACCCACCCATCTTGCTATTCATGAAGAGATCCTGATGCAGAACAAACTGTATTTATTCGGACCGGGTAAAGACGGTCTTGCCATAAAAGGAAAAAAAGATTCGAGACTGTTTAAAGAACTGCCATTGATCTTCCGGGAGGAAGGATCGGGCACCCGCTTTGCCATGCAACAGTATTTTCACCAGGCACATATCCGGCCCAAGATCAGTCTCTCCCTCACTTCTACCGAAGCGGTCAAGCAGGCGGTGGTGGCCGGATTAGGGTATTCTGTTTTATCTATACTAAGTCTGAAGAATGAACTCAAACAGAAAGAAGTGAAAGTAATTCCCGTAAAAGGTTTCCCGCTTCACGCGCAATGGCGGATGATCTGGCTGCAGAAAAAACAACTCTCGGCAGTGGCCCATGCTTATCTGCAATACCTGCAAAAGCACAAAACAGCCATCATCAGGGAACATTTCTCCTGGACGGGTGCTTATTGAGAAAACACTATTACCCGGAAAACATCTCTGTGATCCTCTGTTTCTCTGAGCCCTCTGTGTTAAAAAAGATATACGTCATTCCCTAAAGTAGCCATAGTTTTTTTTCAACACAGAGGGCACAGATAGGAGGAGTTACACAGAGTAACGTAGCTGTTTTCACCAGACAACAATGAGTGAGCATTTTTACATCTTACTCATGTCATGTCCGGCCATGGCATCCGTTCCTCTTTTAAAAATGTATTCGCTGTTAATGAGGTAGGCACCGGAGATCACCACCACATCGCCCGAATGTAACCCGGTTTTGATCTCGATCCTGTCGTCGGTTTCTACACCGGTCTCCACCATCATGGGCTTAAAGGTTTTCTTCCCGGTCTGTACCCATACCCTTGCGCCATTACCATCCCTGATCACAGCATCCATTGGCAGCGTTAGTGTTTTGTGCGGGGCACTTTTCAGTACCACATAAGCAGACATACCCGGTTGTAACCGCTGACCGTTATTGGGTATAACCACCCGTATCAGGTTAATGCGTGTATCGGGGTTGATCTCCGGATTCACAAAACTGATCGTGCCCCTGATCTCGAGTCCGTCAAAATCCGGTAACTGTACCGTAGCCATGCTGTTCCTGTCTATCGAAGCCATCTGCGAAGTATATACCTGTGCCTCGGCCCAGAGGCTGGAGAGGTCGGCCAGTTTTAGCATGGCGGTTCCCTCCATCACATAATCGCCCTCGCGAATGTCGAGACTGGTAATGGTTCCCGATACAGGACTATAGAATGTGGTGCGTGGTGTGGCTTTACCAACCCTTGCCAGTTCCTGGATCTGTTTTTCAGACATCCCCCATAACAACAGTTTGTTGCGGGCACTCTGCAGTAACTGGTCAAAGTTCATCACGGTTTCGTTGGCAAATACTTTTTTGCGTTCGATGGCGAGCAGGTATTCCTGTTTGGCATTATTCAGTTCTTCGCTGTACAGTTCGTAGAGTGGCGCGCCGCGTTGTACCTGATCGCCCACGTTTTTATAGAATAGTTTTTCTACCCTGCCCATGATTCTTGCACTTATGGAACTGGTTTTTAACTGATCAAAATTCAATGTGGCGGTCAGTACCAGTTTATCGCCAATGGTTCCATTACGAATGGTATCTGCCTGTATATTACCCAGCTGCACCTGCTGTTCGCTCAACTCTATCTCATCCGATGCGCCGTTCGATTTTTTTACGGCTGTGAGTTCCATTTTACAGATCGGACACTTACCGGGTTTGTGCTCCTTTACCTGGGGATCCATCGAACAGGTATAGTAGATATCAGGGGCAGCGGCAGCGGTAGTGGTTTTGCTTTTACATCCCGCAGCAACCAATAATACCAGCAGGAAGAACAGTAACTTTTGCATACTCAGTTTTTTATTTTGATAAAGCTTTCGCTATCCATTAAATATTGTGCATTGGCCGCTACAGAATCGCGGGGGGTGAGTCCGCTCAGTACCTGTATATGTTCGTTATGGATGATACCCACACTGATCTTATGTGCTTTGAAACCACCCTTTACTTTTTCAAACACCACCCTGTCAAGCCCCAACGAAAGCACTGCTTCCTTCGGCAACCAGTACGCCTGACGGGTATTGCTGTAGATGGTGGCCATTACCTGGCTGCCCACCGGAATTTTTCTGTCGGCGTTATTGAAATACACCCGTGCCGATAAGGTTTTACTGCCTTTGCGGAAGAAGGGCTCCAGGTAATCTACCCTTGCACTGATCGTTTTTCCCGGCTGTGTTTCCGGAACAAGGGTAACAGCGGCACCTGTTTTTACCAGGCCCTGGTTTTCGCCATAAATATTCAGCAACGCCCACACGCGCGAGGGATCGTAGACAGTGAACATGGATTTCCCCTTTTGTACATACATTCCTTCTTTCAAAGAAAGTTCTTCGGTGATCAGGGAAATATCTTTCATGGCACCCGGCTCAGGTACCATATTACCGGCGTTACCTGCTTCGTGTATATGGCCGCTATACTGGCTGTACACGGCTATGGTAAGTGCTGCCTGTCCCTTTTGTATCACTTGATCCAGTTGCCTCGCATCCATTCCCAGCAGCAACAACTTTTCTTTCGCAGCTTCAATAAAGTTTTTATTGGCAGGATCATTTTTAAGGAGGAACAACAGGTTCTGCTGGGCCGTTAACAACTCCGGACTATAAATATCCATGATGCGTTCCCCTTTCCTGATCTTCTGGAAACGGTAACGCACATACAGTTTTTCAATGCGGCCGCTAACGCGTGAGGAAATGGTTCCTACCATCCTCGTATCATAGGCAATGGTGCCCAGTGCTTTTATTTCGATCTGCTCCTGCTTTTGCCGCATAACGGTTACCGGAAGAGAGGATACCACAAATTCGTTCGTAGGTTTTAACAGTGCATCCAGCTCAACCAGTTCCTGTTTATTACCCGTTGCTTCTTTTTTCACCAGGTTCATTCCGCAGATCGGGCAGGAGCCGGGTTTATCAGATCTTACATCCGGGTGCATGGGGCAGGTATATACATCGCCTGTATGTTCGTGGTCATGGGCAGTTGCTACCGTTTCCGTTTTCACCAATGCCATCCCGCATTTCGGACAGTCGCCCGGCTTGTCGCTGAATACAGAATCCTGGGGCATGGGACAGGTGTACATCAGTTTTGTTTCGGCCCCATGCGCATGCTCGGCTTCTTTTACTTTCACCAACTCCATTCCACATTTCGGACAAACACCGGGTTTGTTGCTGAACACAGAATCCTGGGGCATGGGACAGGTGTATAGCCTGGCAGTATCCTGCATCGTATGTGCTGCATGGGTATCGCTGTTGCTTTTACAGGCAACAAAACCCACCGTTACAAATAATAGAATATATAAACAGATTCGCTTCATATTGTCGATTTCTTATGTCAATTGATATTGTAACATCATTCCATCATCTTCATGTTCCAGGTTATGGCAGTGAAACACAAACCTGCCCGTAACAGCACCAAAGGGAACGATAATGTGAACCACTTCGCCCGGCATGACCAATACCGTGTCTTTCCATCCTTTTTCTGAAGGCAGTAAACCGCTCCTTCCACCTGTGCGTTTCAGTACCTGGAAAAAAACACCATGCAGGTGCATAGGGTGTGGTTCATCTCCTTTACTATTATCAAATACCCATACTTCCTGCGTACTCCTGGCAACCAATATGTCAATCCTGTTACCATCATAGAGGTTACCATTGATGCGATGCCGCATGCGCATACCATTGTTCATAGGTACCCCATGATGTTCCATTGCATTGGAAATTTCGAATACCCGGGTAGGTGTTGCAGCTGATGCCTGTAAGTCAGGTATTGCGGATAAACCAGCCGGAACAGTAAATCCATCTGTAGCCGCAGTGGTCACTTTAAACTGCATGATCTGAAACGCCTGTTTGCCCTGGGCATCTCCTGCGTTGCTGAATTCTTTACTGATCAGGTTAACAGTTGTACCAACCGCTGCATTTTTGAAATTCACCAATACATCCAGTCGTTCGCCCGGTGTCAGCAGGATCTCTTTTACCGGAGCCGGTGTTTTTAACAAGCCTCCGTCATTTCCGATAATAACCAGGTCGTCATTATTACTCAACGCCAGGTTATAAATCCTTGCATTGGATCCATTCAGGATACGTAAACGGTAATAACGGGTGGCCACTTCTGCAAAAGGCGCGTGTACTCCATTCACTAACACAGATTCTCCCATATAACCGGCCATCACTTCCTCCATCGATGGATCGTAGGGAATACCGCCTGGGGTAATCCGTTTGTCCTGCAGCACCAATGGTAATTCATATTGACCCGATGGCAGGTTCAACGCCGCTTCTTCTGCATCATTGATAATAAAGACACCCGCCAGTCCCTGGAACACCTGCTTCCCCGTCATACCATGCGGATGTGGGTGGTACCAGCTCATACCTGCACGCTGGTTAATAGTGAACTGGTAAAAAAAATTGCCACCTGCTTCGGCCAGTTGATCCGGATGACCATCCATCAGGGGAGGCACCACCAATCCATGCCAGTGAATATTGGTGTGTTCGGCCAGCCTGTTCTGTAATTGAACAGATACATTGTCGCCCCTGTTTACCCGGAAAGTAGGACCCAGCATACAGTTGGGTTGATAACCCAATACAGGGATCGTATTCCCTTTTACATTGGCCGTTGTTGCCTGTGCCGTAAGCGTTTGGGTTGCTCCGGCCTGTGCAGGGTAAACTAGCGGATTGGTAAAAGCGGCTTCTGTAACCGGTACAGGTTTGGTTTGCAAACCCATCCGATAGTCTTTTTTACAGCCCGCGAGGAAAGCCGTTGCAGCTCCTCCCGTAAACAAGGCTCCGGAACCCAGGGAAGTTAATTTTATAAAATGTCTTCTTTGCATTGAATAAGTTGTTTATCGCTTTTCCAGAATCCGGTCAAGGGTTACCTGCAGTTTAAGCACCTGGTTCAGGAGCTCTGTGTATTCCAGTTCCTTCATGTACAATGATTCCCAGGCATCGAACAGCATGAACAGTTCTTCGGTATTCTGTTCGTATGCCAGTTGAATGGTTTTAAAATTATTCCTGAGTGCCGGCATGATCTTTTCCTCGTACAAGGCCAGTTGCTCTTTGCGGGTATCTAATTCATTCCGCATGCCATAGGCCATGCCACTGTACTCGTTCACCATCATTTCTTTTTGTGCCTGCAGTGCGTTGGCTTTCCATTTCAGACTTTCTATATTGGCCCGGTTCATTTTGGAAGACCATTTGGCCATCGGGATCTTAACCATGCCCATCAGGGTATATTGCATGGGCTGGCCGCCAAAGCCGATCATATTATCGAAACGAACGCCGAACTGCGGACGGAGACTCTGTTTTTCTGTTTCCTGTTTCAGGTACGAGAGGTTAATGTCCTTATCAATGGCTTTCAGATCGCTGCGCTGGTTATAAAAAAGCGTGCTGTCAAATATCATGGTATGGTAATCAGCGAGACGGATCGTTGTATCCACCTCAAACGCAACCATGGCATTCCTTCCCATCAGCGCATTGATCCTGATCCGTTTTTCACGGATATCACTTTCGTACATCAGCTGCATATTCTGAATAGTTCCGATGGCAGCTTTGGCCTTGTAATAGGCGTTGATCTTTTCCAATCCGTTCTTATAACGGATCTCTGCATTCTTGATAATAAAATTCAATAGCCTTTCATTCTGCGTAAGAATGCTGATCTTCTTTTTCAGTACCACCCATTCATAATACAATTGTTTGGCATCGTTCACGAGTTCGTTGAGGGTGGCATTTTTTTTCTCTTTCTCAACAGAAGACATTGCTTTCATGTAACGTTCGTCCGCGTCCAGTTTCTTTTTATTCGAGATCATCTGTTCGCCCGAAAGCATTACGAATCCCATTCCCGGTATATCACCGTCTCTATGCCATAAACGTGCGTCGTAAGGCGTCATGAACTGTCCAAAGCCCAGCTGCGGCGCCATCCAGCTTCTGGCGCCCTTGGCGGCTTCGTCCATGGCACGGATCTCATGGTCGTACATTTTTACAACCGGGTGCAAAGCGGTGATGCTGTCAATAACAGCATCCAGCTTCATCGTTTGCGCCTGGCTGTTCAGTGCCAGCAGCAGCGCAAACGCTGCGAGTATGGATTTATTCTGTAACATCGATCAATTCAATTTTGCCTTTACGTTTTAATTCTCTTTCTTTTATCATTTCAAAGATCACGGGCGTGATCAGCAATACATAAATCGTGGAACTGATGGTTCCGCCGATCAGGGGTATGGTAATGGGTCGCATAATATCGCTACCCACACCGTTTGCCCAGAGAATGGGGATCAGTCCGAACAGCCCCACCGATACCGTCATCAGTTTGGGCCGTAATCTTTTGGCAGATCCCTCGATCACAAATTCGCGGATGATAGCCGGTGTGATGCTAACGCGATCGTTGCCATGTTTGGCCACCATGTTCTGCATGGCTTCGTTCAGGTAGATCGTCATCAGCATGGCTGTTTCGATGGCCATGCCAAACAGGGCAATAAAGCCAACTGCCACCGCCACCGATAAATTCACGCCATAGTAATACACCATGAACACACCACCGATCAACGCAAAAGGAACGGTGATCATGGTAACCATGGCTTCTTTGAACGAGCGGTAGGTGGCATACAATACCAGGAAGATGATCAGGATCACGATGGGCATGATCAGCGTAAGTGTTCTGTTGGCACGGATCTGGTTCTCCCACTGGCCGCTCCATTCGAGGAAATAGCCTTTAGGTAATTTGATCATCAGCTGATCCAGTTTTTTCTGCGCTTCGGTAACCGTACTGCCCAGGTCCCTTTCGCGTACATTGAACAACACGGTTCCGCGCAGCAATGCATTCTCAGAATTGATCATCGGCGGACCATCACTGAAACCGATCTGCGCCACCGCTTCCAATGGTACCGGACCAAAACTCATAGTTTGTACCGGCAAGCGTTTCAAGGCCTGCAGGTTATTCCGGAAATCCTGTCCATAGCGGGCATTCACCGAAAAACGCTGGCGGCCCTCAATGGTAGTGGTCAGCTTCATGCCACCCAATGCACTTTCCACAACGGTATTCACATCATCTACGCTCAACCCATAGCGGCCAATTTCTTCGCGCTTTACGGTTATATCAATGTATTTACCACCGGTAATAGGTTCTACATAGAGGTCTTTGATGCCATCTATTCCTTCCAGTTGTTTTTTGATGGTTTGTGCAAAAGCGTAGATACTGTCTAACTGCTGGCCATATACTTTCAGTCCCACATCGGTACGGATACCGGTAGAGAGCATGTTGATGCGGTTAATGATGGGCTGTGTCCATCCATTGGTTACCCCCGGGATCTGCATTTTGGCATTCAGCTCGTTAATGATATCATCCTTGGTTAACCCCTTCCGCCATTCCTGTTTGGGTTTCAGCAGGATGATGGTTTCGATCATACTCACCGGTGAATTATCCGTAGCCGTATTGGCACGGCCCGCTTTACCCAATACATGCGATACTTCGGGAACGGTACTGATCAGTTTATCCTGCACCTGTAAGAGGCGCTTGGCTTCTGAGTTGGATACATCGGGTAAGGTTACCGGCATGAATAGCAGTGAGCCTTCATCGAGCGGCGGCATAAATTCAGAGCCCATGCGGGTCATCATTACCACCCCTACTGCCAATGCCACCAGGTTTACGAACAACATGGTTTTCCGCCAGCGCAAACACCAGGCAAGAATAGGGGTATAGATTTTCTCGAGTGTTCTGGTGATCGGGTTGGCCGATTCTGGTTTCAGGTTTCCTTTCAGAAAAAAGGAGATCAATACCGGCGTAAGGGTAATGGCGAGAAAAGCATCTACCAGCAGGATAAAGGTTTTCGTCCATGCCAGCGGATGAAACAATTTTCCCTCCATGCCCGTTAACAAAAACACCGGGAGAAAAGAGGCGATCACGATGATCGTTGAGTAGAATACACCCGGACCCACCTGTTTGGAAGATCTGGCAATGATGGCCATCCTTTCTTCCGGGGTAAGCGGATCTTTATTTCGTTTGAACCAGTTTGTCATGTGTTTAATTATTAGTTGACTGCCTTTTTGCTGCCTGCGCTTCGCTGATATGCCGGTAGGCGTTTTCCACCATTACAATTCCATCATCTACCACTACCCCGATCGCCAGTGCAATACCGGTTAGCGACATGATATTGGAGCTGATGCCAAATGCCTGCAACAGGATAAAACCTACGGCCACAGAGATGGGTAACTGAATCAGGATGATGAGGGCACTGCGCCAGTGAAACAGAAAGATGATCACGATCAGCGATACAGCGATCATTTCTTCGATCAGGGTTCCTTTCACAGATGCAACGGCTTCTTCGATCAGGGTGCTTCTGTCGTAAGAGGTTTTAAAACTCACGCCTTCCGGTAAACCCTTTTCTACTTCTTTCATTTTCGCTTTTACCGCTTTGATCACTTTGTCGGCATTCTCGTTGTAACGCATCACTACAATGCCACCTACCACTTCGCCTTTGCCATCCATATCAAAAATGCCCAAACGCAGATCGCCGCCCATTTGTACGGATCCGATATCGCGCACCCGTACCGGTATGCCATTGTAATTGCCCAGCGCTATGTGCTCTATATCTTCCTTGTTTTTGATATAACCGAGACCGCGGATGATATACGCCATATCGGCCAGTTCAAACTTGCGGCCACCCACATCGTTGTTATTGGCTTTTACTTTGTTCATCACATCCATCAGGGAGATATTGTAGTACTGCAGCTTTACCGGATCAATCACCAGCTGGTACTGTTTTTCAAATCCGCCGAAAGAAGCCACTTCTGCCACACCCGGTACGGTTTGCAGGGCAAACTTCACGTACCAGTCCTGCAGTGCCCGCTGTTCGCCCAGATCCATCTTGGGCGCATCCAGGTGGTACCAGTAGATATGACCCACGCCCGTACCATCCGGCCCCAGCGAGGGGGTTACCCCCTGTGGCAGCAAGCGCTGCGCAAAATTCAGGCGCTCCAGTACACGTGTGCGGGCCCAGTAGATATCTACATTGTCTTCGAAGATCACGTACACAAAACTCATCCCGAACATGGAAGAGCCGCGTATGTTTTTGATCCTGGGTATGCCCTGCAGGTTACTCACCAGCGGGTAAGTAACCTGGTCTTCGATCACCTGCGGACTGCGGCCCATCCACTCAGTAAAAACGATCACCTGGTTTTCGCTGAGGTCGGGAATAGCATCGATAGGATTCTGTCTGACGGAATAGATACCCCAGCCAAACAGACCGGCTGCTGCCAGCAGCACGATCAGCCTGTTGCG
>SCVK01000139.1 GCA_004297075.1 Chitinophagaceae bacterium | reverse complement strand
TGTGCGGGCTCTCTGTACCAAATACAATGTCTTATTCATTGCCGATGAGATCCAAACAGGCCTGGCCCGTACGGGTAAAATGCTGGCCTGCGATCATGAGAATGTGCGGCCGGATATTTTGATACTGGGTAAGGCTTTAAGTGGCGGTGTATTGCCTGTATCAGCTGTTTTGGCGGATGATGTGGTGATGATGAATATTCACCCCGGCGAGCATGGATCTACCTACGGTGGTAACCCGCTGGCCTGTGCCGTGGCTATTACGGCCTTAACGGTATTGAAGGAAGAGAAAATGGCAGAAAATGCGGAATTCATGGGACAGTTATTACGGTCCGAGCTGGCAAAACTGAACTCCCCCTATATCACTACCATCCGTGGAAAAGGATTGCTGAACGCGATCGTGATCAAACATGCCAACCCGGATGCTTCCTGGGAACTTTGCCTGGCTTTGATGCAGCATGGTTTGCTGGCCAAACCTACCCATGGCGATAAGATCCGTTTTGCGCCACCGCTATTGATCAATGAAGCGCAGATAATAGAATGTGTGGGTATTATCGAAAAGTCTTTGCAGGCATTGGGGTAATACCCTTTGCCCGCTTATTTTTTGGTTACTTCCATCCTGGGCAGTAAAGTCATGATCTGGATCAGGATAGCCAGTGCCACCAATGCGTATAGTGCGGGCTTTTTTTCCGGGCACTCTCCCATCAAACAGGAAGAAACGAGCAGGTAATTGCGGAATGACCAGGCCAGGTTTAAAGCAGCTATAAACAGATTGGTTCTTTTGGCCCAGACAGCCGGTACCAGAAACATCACCAACAGTATCACCGCCATGCTTACAGAGAGTACGCCAGGCCTGCCAAAGCTGGTTCCGGTTGTATGGAATCCGGTAATGGTCAGTTGTTGGCTGGCAATATACGTCCAGGGTAAAAAACACATGACCACCAGGGCCAGTGTAGCTACGATACCGATTGTTTGTGAATGTTTCATGCTGGAAAAACTTGCCGCAAACCTATAACATTTTCTAAGGAATGGGAGGTTTTCTCTCAAACAGTATGCATGCAGATTGATGAGCAGACAACTTAAAAGTGATCTGCAGAGTTCCTTATCTGCTTACAAGCGAAAAGAATCTCCTTTTATTCCGGTAATTCAGACATTAGGGATGGCTATCGTAAAAACGGCCCCCTCACCGGGCTTCGATACCACATCAATATTTCCTTTCAGATCATCAACCAGGTGTTTAACCAATGCCAACCCAAAACCATATCCCTGTTCACCTACCGTTCCGGAGGTAGACGAAACTGCACCCTGTGTAAAGAGTTGTTGTACAGCCACGGCATCCAGTCCAACACCGGTATCGGTTACTTTGATCTGCAGGTTCTTATCTGCACTGGTAACCACCAACCCTAATTCTACGGTAACAGACCCATGTTGCGGAGTAAATTTAATGGCATTAGAAATCAGGTTACCGGTAATTTGTAGCAACTTATTTTTCGAGAAAGGAATGGTTTCATGCTGATCATGAATCCTTACGGTAAAACGGATGTCTTTGGGTATGGCCTGCGGTGTGAATAGTTTCTCGAGTTTGTCTTTAAAAACCTGCAGAGTAAAGGTATCAGCGGTAGCCTGTGTTTGGGAATACCTGACAGCAGACGCATCCACTCTTTTATCGGCTCCCAATATTTCGTTCGCCAGCTCCAGCAATGAACGGCCGCTTTTCTGTATCAGCCCGATAAATTCCAGCACCTGATCCATCTTATTTTCATTCCCTTGCTGGCTGATGATCTGTGCAAGACTAACAATGCCACCTAAGGGACCGCGGATATCGTGTGCCACTTTCCGCTGGGTATCACCCGCCTCTCTCACTTTGCTTTTCAGTTCTTTGATCACCTGATAAGCCGTTAACCGGTTGACTATTTCGTTGGCAATAATTTTAAGCAGCTCAATTTTTTCAGGACTGATCTCTCTGCCTACCTTGTCCAGCACACAGAGTGCGCCCAGGTTCAGGCCATCGGCTGTTTGCAGGGGTACCCCAAAATAATATTTCAGCAAGGGTGGGCCGGTAACATAGAATTTATCTTTGAACCGGTCATCCACACTGAGATCTTTTACCTCCAGTTTTTCTTCCTTGGCAACGATGGTGTACTGGCAAACAGAATCATGCCGGGGCATTTGTTCAAGGGGAAGTCCGTAATTGGAAACCGTCCACTGGGTAAAAGAATCAATAAGGTTAATGAGGGAAATAGGGGTGCCGGCTACTTTGGCCGCTAATTTGGAAAGGTCCTGTAATGAATCCTGCACTTCGGCATAATCAACATCGAGTTCCGAAAGTTTGAGGATACGTTCCATTTCATTGTCTGGAACAGGCGGTATTAACTCGCTCATGGAATTGGGGGATTGGGGTTTGGATATTGGCCGGGAAACTACTGCTATATACGAACTGAGATCGTTTCCGGATTTTTCAGATCAGATTTCTCAGATCAGTTTGTTATCAACCGCATAACGAATGAGTTCCAGGTTATTGTGGAAGCCCATTTTCTCGAAGATACGTGCCCGAAAAGTACTGACCGTATTACTGCTAAGCACCAGTTCTTTGGCAATATCGGAGATGGAATGACCGGAAGCAAGCAGTTTGAATACTTCGAATTCCCTGTCGGAGAGGCTTTCTACGGTTTTGGCACTATCGATATGTTCGAATGCATCGGCCAATGCATCGGCCACATCCGGACTCAGGTATTTTCTGCCCGACATTACCTGGTTAACGGCTTTTACGAGCTCCAGCGTAGCGGCGCCTTTGGTAAGGTAACCCATGGCACCTGCCTTGATGGATCGAACAGCGTACTGATCCGGGGAATGCATACTGAGAATGATCACCGGTGTTTTAGGAGAATGTTCCTTGATCTTTTTAACAGCTTCAAGACCCGAGTCGCCGGGTGGCATGGAAATATCGCAGATGATTACATCCCATTTTTCTTTATACACAAAACGCATCAGGTCTACCGCATCAGACACATCTACAATCTCAGCCAATGGGTAAGCTTCCGTTAATAACATTTTTATGCCCTCTCTTACGATTGTATGGTCATCAGCTATTAAGATTCTCATAGTTGCTTATTTTAGGTATGGTAGTCAGAACACTGGTTCCATGTCCGGGTTTACTGTCTATGTTTAATATTCCTTTCAGCGAAATGGCCCTTTCCCTCAATCCCATCAATCCTAAAGTATCACGTTTTTCTGAAGTTTCAAACCCCCGGCCATTATCTGTTACCCGAAGGTGGATATTATCTCCATTTTCAGCCAACAGCACTTTTACCAAACTGGCACCTGAATGGTTCAAAACGTTTACCAGCAATTCCTGGGCTATTCTGAATAGCCCGGTTTTTGCCTGAACAGACAGGTTCTCCTCATTTATTTCCGACGTAAAGATACACTCTATACCATTCTGACGCTGAAACTCGCTACAATGAGCTTCCAGTGCCACCGTTAGCCCAAAATGGTCGAGTATACTCGGTCTGAGCTTTGCAGCGATCCTGTGTATATAAGCCAGCATGATGGCAAGGGTACTGGTGGCATTTCCCAGCCTTTTCAGCACCGCATCTTCTCCCCCGGCAAGCCGGATAGAGAGCCAGTCGATGTCCATTTTCAGCACGGTGGTGAGTTGACCCAGTTCCTCATGTATTTCCCGGGCAATATGTTTCCTTTCCTTTTCCCGCATATTCTGGAGGTAGTCGGATAGATTTTTCAGGTCCTGGTTTTTCCCTTTCAGTAACGCCTCCTCCCTTTTCCTGTCGGTAATGTCCCGCTGAATCGAGATCCAATGTGTAAACCACCCCTTTTCATCGCATACAGGAACCACAGAAATACTCACCCAGAATTCTTCTTTGTTCTTTTTATAGTTTACTAGTTCCACTTCCACAGGTTTCCATTGCGTTAATGCCTCCTTTAAACGATCCAGTTCTTTACGGCTGGTTCCGGGCCCTTGCAAGATCCTGGGGGTTAATCCGATGACTTCTTCAGGCAAATAACCTGTCATACGGGTAAACGCATCGTTAACATAAACGATCTGAGGTCCCGGCTGATGAATCGGTTCGGCGCTGGTAATCAGGATACTATCTGCGCTTTTCGTAATCACCGATTCAAACAGTTGTAAGAGGGAAGCCTGGTTTTTGACAGCAGTGATATCACGGAAATAAACGTTCACTCCCCGGGCAGAAGGTGTTAATTGCACGGCAAACCAACATTGCTGTGAAAGCAGGTACATGGTTAGCTCTTCCACTTTTTTCCCTGCTAAAACCAACTGCAGGGCTTCATCAAACAATGGAAAATCTTCCTTGGGAAAAAGAGTACCGACAGGTTGGTTTACTTGTACAACACCGCCGGTTTCCAAAAGTTGATACGCCCGTCGGTTCAGGTGAATAATTTTTCCACGCCGATCCAGTTGTATGAAACCATCCGGGATTGTTTCCAGCAAACTATTATCCATGCTTTCTGCAGGGGGATGCAGATACAGCCATTGAAGAAGAACCGTAATCAGGGCGCAGCACACAATAATGTATATCGGAAGCGTATACATGCCGGTAGCATTCTGCCATAGAAACAATAGCAGCACAAGAAGTTGAGCCGTTAGCAGGAACGCCCAAAAGATTTTCTTTCCGGAATTCGTTTTTATCCGGCGAAGGCCGTTATCCAGTCTCATATAGGTTCTATTACCAGGCTGTTGACACTAGCTAAGCTCCTGTAAAAAACAGGCTGTTAAATGATTTTATTGGAAATCGCGTATTTGATCAATTCCACATTGGAATGAAAGCCCATCTTTTCAAAAATCCTGCCCCGGAAAGTGCTGATGGTATTGTGGCTTAATGCCAATTCTTTTGCAATCTGGGTGGTGGTCATACCTGTTGCCAGCATACGGAAAACTTCTTTTTCCCGTTCGGACAATTTACTGATGAGGACACTTTTCTGTGTATGTTCGATAAAGTCGGCCATCAGATATACCACTTCCGGGCTCAGGTATTTCTTTCCTGATGCCACTGTTTCCAAGGCTTTTACCAACTCAAGTGTTGCCACTCCTTTGGTAAGGTAGCCGGATGCACCTGACTTAATCGCTTGTAGAGCATACTGAGCCGGAGCGTGCATACTCAATACCAGAATAGGAATATCAGGCCTTGCTTTTTTAATCTGTTGAATGGCGTCCAACCCGGAATTACCGGGTGGCATAGATATGTCAGTTACAATTACATCGAACGTTTCTTTTTTGGCGTAATTGATCAAATCGTTGGCATTGGCTACATCCACAATAGAAATATCCGGATAAGATTCCGTTAAAACGTGCCGGATACCATCTCGCACAATCGTATGATCATCTGCCAATAAAATCTTCATAATTACCTCCGCGGGTGTTTTATAGTATTCCAGATACTCAAATCCGACTGGTTATCAGCTGAGATTATTGCATATTCACATTCATGCAAACAATAAGCGACTGAATACTACTGCAAAGGAATGAGGAAACTAAAGTGCGGCCAATAGACTAGTTCGCAAATGGCTGTGGTCAACTTTGCCAGACAAGGGTAGTTTATTAACTACATCCACATAAAAAAGGGCCATCAATTGATGGCCCTGGTAAATTATAATCAGTTCTATTTACTTCACTTTTATCAGTTGTACCACTTTGCGGTTGGCACCCTGAATCATTTCTGCAAAGTACGTTCCTGTCTGGTAATTAGCACCTAACTGGAAGGTACTGTTAGGAGATACATTTGATTTTGCATCAATTACTCTTCCGTTAGCATCCAGCACGCGGATATTGACTGCTGTTTGATATTTGCTTTCTACTTTCAGGGTAAAGTGAGTTGTAGTAGGATTTGGCATTACAGTTACTTTCAATACTTCCTCAGTAGTTACAACTTCTGTCTGTTTTCCTTCACTGGTAGTACTTTGTGTTACTGCTGTATTTTTATTGTTAGGAACTACCGTCAGTGCAGACGATCCACAATCAAAGCTGCTCCAGCTAACTGTATTACCTTTACTTTCTACCGTTTCAGCTACAAACAATCCCACCATATACACATCATCACTGCAATCAGATGGGTTATGCGCCCTGTGATCACAATCTTTGTGACCATGGCTTCTGTGTTTACAACTCCATGAATAGTGTGGTTTGTGATCACAGCTATCATGGTCATCGTCATGATCGTCTGTAGCAGTTACACGCAATTTACCATTGGGCATCAGGATATTAGCGATCACTTTTGTATCAGCACCTTTCACTGTAAATTTCTCTTCATCTGAACGCTGATCAGCCATATAGAAAGTAACCGTATGATAGTCGGGGTTTACAATTACCTGACTTCCGATTGCCACTTTACTGCTTACTCTTACGCTGGTACCAGGTGCAAAACGAACATAACTGTAGTATCCATCTCTTGCACCATCTTCCACAACCAGGTTTTCGATATTTAAAACATTTGCTTTAAACTGAACACTGGCACCTTCTTCCAGGTCAATGGTTCCGAAGGTATTTCCGTTTAAGATAGCGGTTGCCCCTTTGCGGATAGTAAGTGTTCTATAATTACCGTTTAAGGTAACATTGGCGTAGGATGACACGGTATAATTAGGCAGGTATCTGGTACTGGCCGTATTGCTTTGCATACCAGGCAGTGTTACATTCGCAGTACCATAGATTGTCTGGAAGTTGCTGCTATTGCTATTATTATTGGTATTGTAATAATTGGCATACCAGTTACTCCAACCCCAGCCCCAACCCCAGCCATGATCTGATCCATCATGCCTGTCAATTTTTGGCGCTTTTACGAAAGCTCCCTGGCCGGTGATATAAGCATATTTATCAATTTTGGCTTCCCCTCTTTCAGTCATTACACCAACACTGCCAGCTATCACCTTATTGTATTTACCTAAATCAACTTTTTTGTATGCCAGTATAGCATAGCTGCTTACCTGATCCTGTTTACGGAAAGTATAAGTGGCGGCCAAACTTGTGCAACCGTTAGCTGATACATATAATTTATAATCTCCTTCATTGCTCGACAGATCCAGTGAGATCTGCTGTGATGTGGCATATACTGTATTGTTAGCAGTTACCCATTTATAGCTCGCATTAGCAGAAGAGGTAGAACCGGTAAGGGTTACTTTATTGCAGAAAGCATCTGCCCCGCTGGCCGCAATAACAGCAACAGGTAATACATTACAAACCGGAATATTGGTTACGGTAACCACTGTGGTTACGGTAGTTGCACAACCGGCTGCATTGGTTACGGTATAACTGATAGTAGCTGATCCACCTGTAACACCAGTTACGAGGCCGGTTGCATTAACTGTGGCATTGCTGCTGCTACTGCTCCATACACCACCAGCAGTAGTAGTTGAAAGTTGTGTAGTTGCACCTGCATTAACAGTTGTATTACCAGCAATCGCACTTACAACAGGGTTGGCATTAACAGTAACTGTCATACCTGAAGAGATTGCTGAGCAACCATTGGAATTGGTTATCTCAACAGTATAGTTTCCGCTATTGGCAGCGGTATAAGTTTGAGAATTGATTCCCAATGCCACTCCATTTTTAAACCAGTTATAACCGGTAGCAGCAGAGGCCGTTAAAACAACAGAACCGCCTGTACAGAAACTGGTTGCGCCTGCTGCCGTAATGGTAGCAACCGGAACGGATGTAACCGTTACAGTTATAGGGTTAGCAGTTGCTGCACAACTACCATTATTAACCGTTATGGTATAATTACCTGAAGTTGTTGCGGTATAGTTTGCCGATGTAGCACCTGAAATTGGTGAGCCGTTGTTGTTCCATTGGTAAGTTAAACCAGCCCCACTGTTAGCAGACAGCAGTACAGAACCACCTGTACAGAAAGTAGTAGCTGAACCGGCAGTGATAGTAGCAGCAGGTAACGCATTTACAACAACTGAAACAGATTCAGAGCTTGCTGTACAAGAACCGTTACTGATTGTTACACTATAATTACCAGCCGCTGTTGCGGTATACGTATCGGTAGTAGCACCATTAATCGGTGTGCCATTATTATTCCACTGGTAAGTACCAGCGCCATTGGCAGTCAATACTACTGAACCACCTGCGCAGAACGTAGTAGATCCCTGGGCAGTTACTGAAGCTACCGGAATGGCATTTACTGTAACGGCTGTAGCAGCCGAAGTAGCTGAACATCCATTACTATTTGTAATCACCACTGTATAGTTCCCACTTACAGAAGCGGTATAAGTCTGTGTAGTAATTCCCAGCGCAACACCATTGTTGTACCACTGGTAAGTACCGGCACCATTGGCGGTGAGCATTACAGAACCTCCGGTACAGAAGTTAGTAGCCGAACCGGCAGTAATAGAGGCAGCAGGTAACGCATTTACAACAACTGAAACAGGTTCAGAACTTGCTGTGCAGGAACCATTACTGATTACTACACTATAATTACCGGCTGTTGTTGCCGTATAGGTAGCGGCGGTAGCGCCGTTAATCGGTGTGCCATTGTTGCTCCATTGGTAAGAGCCTGCACCATTGGCGATAAGTACTACTGACCCACCGGCACAGAAAGTGGTAGCTCCCTGAGCCGTTATTGAAGCTACAGGTGCTGCCGTAGCAGTAACTGTAACAGCAGCAGAAACGGCTGAACAGCCATTACTGTTTGTAACCATCACTGTATAATTTCCGCTTACAGAAGCGGTATAAGTCTGGGTAGTAATTCCCAGTGCAACACCATTATTGAACCACTGGTATGAACCTGCACCATTAGCGGTGAGCACTACAGAACCTCCGGTACAGAAATCAGTTGCTGACCCTGCAGAAATACTAACGGTTGGCAATAGATTTACCGTAACTGCAATAGCAGATGAAGTAGTTGCACATAAACCGTTGCTAACCGTAACGCTATAGTTGCCGGATGTTGTAGCTATGAAAGCAGCGGCTGTTTCACCGGTAAGTGGAGAACCGTTATTATTCCATTGGTAGGTGTACCCGGAACCACTGTTTGCGGTTAATACAACTGATCCACCGGCGCAGAATGAAGTAGCTCCCTGAGCAGACGCGGAAGCTGCAGGCAGATTATTTACGGTAATAACCCTGCTCGCTGTTGCTCCACAGGCATTGGTATAAGTGATGGTAGCTGATCCGGCAGCTATTCCGGTAACTAAACCGGCTGCATCAACAGTAGCAACCTGTGCGTTATCTGTACTCCAGTTTCCACCGGTGCTGCTAGTTGCAAATACCGTAGTAGATCCGGAACAGATACTGTTATTTCCGGTAATGGCAGCAACCGTTGTTGGCAACACATTCACCGTAAAAGTAGCCGTACTGGTATTATTGCTGATATCAGCAGCTGTAATGGTAACCACTGTCTCTCCGATCGGGAATACAGAACCGGGAGCTTGACTGTAAGTAATGGTCACCGGACCATCAGAATCGTCTGTAGCAGTAGCCGTAAAATTGGCAATTGCACCACAGCTGGTAACGTCTCCGTTTAATGTGATCGCTGCAGGAGCAGTAATTACAGGAGCAACAATATCTGCCACTACCACCTGTTGTGTCTGGGTAGTTGTATTTCCGTTCAGGTCATTATAGCTCCAGGTAATCTGGTAAGTACCCGGTTTGTTGAAAGTTAATGGCATATCCGGCGTACCATTGATAATGCCACGGCAATTATCATTTGCTGTTGGAATGGTGGTAACGGTGGCAGGGGCTACCAGATTTAATACAGGCAATGTTCCGATGGCAGGAACAGGTGCTGTCAGGTCAGGAACTACTGTAACCGTAAGCGGAGCTGAGACAATCACTTCCGATCCGCTGGTTACTTTAACCGTATAGTTACCTGTTTGGTTGGCTGTATAAGACTGTTCTGTAGCGTCTGCGATCAGAACATCATTTTTGTACCATTGGTAAACAGCACCAGCAGTAGCAGAAGACAGGTTCACGGAACCATTTGGACATATTTCAGTAGGGCCATCAGCAATGATCTGGGGCAGATCGGATACTTTGATCCTGGTACTGGCAGTAACTACGCAATTAACATAAGAGTTAATTACAGTATAGGTTCCTGACTGGTTAAGCTGCGCATCATTGATGACCTGATTAGAACCGGGAGCCGTATATCCATTCGGTCCTTCCCATGTATCGGTACCATTACCATTTACGGCGAACAGGTTCACCACACTTCCGATCTGGAAAATGGAACCATTGGCAGAAGCTGTTAATCCCGGAGGAACGAAGTAATCGCAGACCCCATATACTTTACCTTGTACCCAGGTTGAACTGGTTCCTGTAAGGTCGAAATTATTCAATGTTCCATGATTACCGTTTCCACTGGAATCAACCAGTACATTATGAGCTGTATTATTCTGGTTTACTAAACCCTGATTAAAACGGTAGTACGCACTTAATCCCAGTTGGGATGATAATCCATTATAATTTTCGTTGTAATCCCCACTCAGTTCGCAAGACTGCATATTATTAATGATCTCACACTGAGACAAAGCCCTGTTCCATACTCTTATTTCATCAATCACCCCTTTGAACGACTCTGCCCTGCCTGGTTGATTGCCAATAGTGAGTCCTTCTTCATTGCCCGTATAAGTTCCGGTAATTTCTTTGGTACCTACTAACTGTCCGTTAAGGTAAATCCGCATGAAATAGCCATCATAGGTTGCAGAAAGATGATTCCACTGGTTCAGCGCACTTTGCGGGAATTGGGCTGTAACAGTTTGCCATTCACCATCCACAGAAAGATCAAAAGAAAAGCTGCTCCAGCGGTCATTGGTCTTAGGGAATTTATAACCCGTGGTACCAAACCCACTGGATTTAGACAACACGTGTTGTACAGTAATGGTACCTCCGGTTGGATATATCCATGATTCTACAGTAAAAGTAGGACTGTTTAAAACTGGATTAGCAGGTATTGAAATATTATCATTGAACCCATCCATGTCCAATCCGCTGGCTGCGGGTGCAACAATAACATTTGTGCTTACAGACACAGCACAACCATTATTATCTACTGTAACTGTATATGTACCAGATGCATTTGTACCAACACCTTCGATTACTGGATTTTGGGCGGTAGAAGTAAACCCGTTGGGTCCAACCCATGAAAAAGTGCCGATACCTGTGGCAAACAACCTGATCGTACCCCCTACCGCTACAGCAGCTTGTTCAGCTGTAGCCGAAGCCAGCGGAGCGGTAAACGGATCGCAGGAAACGCCGGGTGTTACCACACCGGATGTCCAGTTGGAAGTAGTAGAGAGCAGACCGAAATTATTTAATGTACCAGTAACACCATTCGGGCCGGCATCCACTAATTGAGTTTCGGTAAGGTTGGATATATCTGCAGTCCCCTGGTTATACTTGTAATATGCGGCAAGACCATCTTCAGCACCTGTAAGTTCGCAGTTCATATGCTGTGCAATCTCACACTGTGATAATGCCCTGTTCCAGATACGGGTTTCATCAAGCGCTCCACCAAAATAGGTGTTATACCCGGTCTGAGAACCAATGGTCAGCGGATTATTATTGGTAATGATAGATCCGGAAAAAATTAATTGACCAGCTTGTACACCATCAATGAATACGCGCATTATTTTACCATCATAAGTAGCTGCAATGTGATGCCATTGCCCCAGTTTACTGCTACCGAAGGGTACGGAAAGTCTTCTCCAGCCAAAAGAGTTCATGTAGAGCCAGAAATCAATGGTAGACCATCCGGAAAGTGTTCTTAATATATATCCGTTATCAGCGCCGGAACGGGCTTTACTGATGATATCCTGTACGCCGGACGCCTTGGTAGGCTTAATCCAGGTTTCGATGGTAATGGCAGAGCTGATATTCAGTGCAGGTTGAACAGGTATGGCAATATTGTCATTAACGCCGTCAAAATGCAAACCTGAAGCAGGCTGTGCAAAAGCAGTACCGGCCGTAAATGCAAAACAAGCAAAGCCAAGCAGCAATGCTTTTGAAACTGTTTTGAAACGTAAGTTAATCCTGTTGTAGAATTTCTGGCCCATAAGTCTTTGTATATCGTATCCTGTTAATAGAACACCGGTGTTGGTTAATACCGGATTGGATTCTAAATTCCATGAAACCTGTACCAGCAAAGGATCTCAGCTTTCAGGACTGGTTAGTCAGGATTGGATTTCGGGGCCCAGAACTTTCAGAATCTGTGCTTTCTGTTGTAATCTTCGAGGAAAACAACGTATTTTCTGTAAAGATTACACTACAAATATAAATAAAAACTCTATTTTTCGTCATAATTATAAAAAAAAGTAAAAAAAGATTTCCACAGTGTCGGGAACCCTATTGGCGACCTTCGCCAGGGAAAAAAAGAAACTACCGTCCGGTTTAGTCCTTACATAATACGTATATAATTGATTATCAAACAAAAAACCCGCTAAAAGCGGGTTTTTTGTTTGATAATTCAGAGGTCCCGAGCGGATTCGAACCGCTGTGGAAGCTTTTGCAGAGCTCTGCCTAGCCACTCGGCCACAGGACCTTTTTTTGTCGTTGTTTTGTAGTAAAATAACTACAAACTACCATTTTGCCATCCTTTCTGTAAAACAGCGCTGCGAAAATAAAGCAATCAAAGGAATTTTAAAATTCTAAATCTGAAAAGCCGAAATTTGGCTGCTAATAATATGATATATGAACCGAATTGCTGAAAGTGAACTCATAATCAATAACCGCGGAGCTGTTTATCACCTGGATCTAAGACCCGAAGAACTGGCCCCTACCATCTTAACTGTGGGAGATCCTGACCGGGTAGCTGAAGTGAGCAAGCATTTCGACTCGATAGAGCACCAAAGCCAACATCGGGAATTCATCACCCATACGGGGTATCTCGGTAAAAAAAGGCTATCGGTAGTATCCACCGGTATCGGGCCGGATAATATTGATATCGTTTTCAATGAGCTGGATGCCCTGGCCAATATTGACTTTGCCAGCAGAACCATTAAACCTGCCCTCTCCTCCCTTACGATTATACGGGTAGGAACATCCGGCGCCCTCCAGGCAGATATCCCGGTAGATAGTTTTGTTGCCAGTAGCCATGGATTAGGTATTGATAATCTGCTGAACTTTTACCGCCGCGATAACCATGAGGAAGAAAAACAGATCCTGCAGGCTTTCGGCGTCCACACACACATGGAGAATATCACCACACCATATATTGCCTCGGCAGGTGCGGGTGTGCAGAAACATTTTGTAGAGGGATTCCATCATGGCATAACAGTTACCTGCCCGGGATTCTACGGTCCGCAGGGACGTGTTCTCCGCCTTGGTTTAACCAACCCTGAACTGATAGACCAGTTAACTTCTTTCCGCTTCGGCAATCACCGGATCACTAATTTTGAAATGGAAACCAGTGCCATTTATGGATTGGGCAAACTACTGGGACACCAATGCCTGAGCCTGAGTGCCATTGTTGCCAACAGAGTAGAGAAAACTTTCAGCAAAGATGGCGGTGCTGCGGTTGAAAACCTGATACAGAAGACCTTGGAGATTGTAGCGGGGATTTGATGCTTTACTCATGTATTGGTTTGAGGGAATGATGATATGATAGCACCAGCAAAAGACTACACCAGTAAACAACAAACATTTACTACATGACGTTGAACTTTTACAAATACCAGGGTACCGGCAATGATTTTGTGATCATTGATAACCGTGAGGGAACCCTTTCATTGAATACCGAACAGATTGCACATATCTGTAACAGACGTTTTGGGATTGGCGCTGACGGACTGATGCTGTTGGAATCGAAAGCGGGCTATGATTTTGCAATGGTTTATTATAATGCGGATGGCCGCGAAGGAAGTATGTGTGGTAATGGTGGTCGTTGTCTGACAAGATTTGCCTTTGATAGGGGGATACATAAAACCAGTTTCTTATTTACAGCAGTAGATGGAGACCATGAAGCCACACTGGCCGAAAACGGCTGGATCAATCTGAAAATGAAAGATGTGGATGGCATCACCGATCATCACGGTGATTTTGTCCTCGATACCGGCTCACCACATTATGTGAAACAATGTGCCGATGTAATGAATACTGATGTATTTGCAGAAGGACGAAGTATCCGTTACAGCAAAGAGTTTACAGAGAAAGGTATCAATGTGAATTTTGTGGAGAGTGATGAGAAAAAAATCGTGGTCAGAACCTACGAACGGGGTGTAGAAGATGAAACTTTCAGTTGCGGAACCGGTGTTACCGCTTCCGCGCTCGTATTTGCACATAATGAAAATGGATTTAACCGGATAGAAGTACAGACCAAAGGTGGACACCTGGCGGTGGAATTTGAAAAAACAGGAGAAGACAGTTTCCGTAATATCTGGTTATGCGGTCCGGCCGTTTTTGTATTCAAAGGCGAAATCACCTTAGATTCTTAATACAGAAAGCAGTGACGTTAACCGGATATACCCCATCTTTGCAGTCCCAAACGCAGTTGTCCCATGATCCAGTACTTTAAAAATATCAATGGCCAGACCCTCGAGATCGACAAACCGGATATGGGTGTGTGGGTAAACCTGGTTCCTCCTTTCAAAGAAGAAGAATTCATTGAACTGAGCGAAGACCTGGAGATCCCCATCGAGTTCCTGCGCGATTCACTGGATATTGATGAAAGACCACGTTATGAAATGGAAGATAATGTCCGTTTCGTGGTTATCAAAACACCCACTGAGAACAACTCGTTTAACGACAGTGACGCTTTTTATATCACCATCCCGATCTGTATCATCTTAACCCACACCCAGATCGTTACCGTGAACTCCTTCGATAACGGTGCTATCAAGAAATTCCTGAATTCTTTTCAGAAAAGGCATCCCGACAAGAAGAACATGATGATTCTGAAAGTATTTGAGAAAGTGGTGCAGAATTTCATGGAGTTTCTGAAAGAGATCAATCACCGCCGTAACCAGTACGAAAGCAGTTTATACCATAGTAACAGCAACGAGGATTTACTGAACCTGATGCGGATCCAGAAAAGTCTTGTCTATTTTGTAACCGCCTTACGCAGCAATGAAATGCTGATGATGAAACTGGAGCGAACCAATTTTCTGGGATTGAATGAGGAAGAAAGGGAATTTCTGCAGGATCTGATCGTTGATACGAGCCAGGCCCTGGAGATGGCGAATATCTATACCAATATCCTCAGCAGCACTATGGATGCATTTGCCAGCATCATCAGCAATAACCTGAACAGTGTAATGAAACGGCTGACATCGATCACCATCATCCTTTCTTTACCCATCCTTGTTACCAGTATTTATGGCATGAACGTAGATATCCCCTACCAACACTCCAATCATGCTTTTTACATTCCCGTAAGTATTTCACTGATTGTTTCGCTGGTGATCAGCTGGTATTTCATGAAGAAAAAATGGTTTTAAATGGCACTCTTCAACGTTCGTGTGTATGGCCTGCTGTTTGATAACAACAAACGTTTACTCGTAAGCGATGAATTCATCCGTGGCATGTACATCACCAAACTACCCGGCGGTGGACTCGAAATCGGCGAAGGCACCCGTGAATGCCTGAAGCGTGAATTCATGGAAGAGACCGGCATTGAGGTGGAAGTGCTGGACCATATCTATACCACCGATTTTTTTCAGATCTCCGCATTCAATAACAAAGACCAGATCATATCTATCTATTACAAGGTAAAGGCAGAACACCATATCAACATTCCTACACAAACCATCCCTTTCCAGTTCACCCCCGAACAAACCGCCGACCCCAACGGCGAAAGCGAAGTATTCCGCTGGATAGAATGGGACGCGTTAACCGCAGACGCCGTTACACTGCCAATTGATAAAGTAGTCATTAAATTATTGAAAGAAAGCCCAGGATTGATCAGCAGGCAGCATTCATCCTTATAATTAGGAATTAATAATTAGCAATTAGTAATTTCAGGAAGATCCCCTCCACCATTAATCCCCCCTATTCCATTCTATCATTCTATCATCCTATCATTCTATCATTCATTCATTCACTCATCCACTCATTCACTCACTCCCCTTCCCCATCGCCGCCTGTTTCATATTGTGTGCGGTTTCTTTACCGAGGTATTTGTCTATCTGTCCCTCGATCAGATAAATCAAAGGTGTTAGGATGATGGCCATGGTAAATTTATAGAGATAGTTTACGAGACAGATGGCCAGCACCAGTTGCCAGCTCCAGCCGTTACCAATTTTGAAGGCGATAAATAAAACAACGAAACTGTCAACCAGTTGCGAGATCAGTGTAGAACCTGTGGCACGAAGCCAGATCCATTTTTCGCCGGTTGCTTTTTTGATGCGGTGAAATACGGTCACATCTACGATCTGGCTTACCAGGAAAGCGGTCATACTGCCAAGAATGATCCACATACCCTGTCCGAAAATACCCCCAAAAGCATTCTGCATATTAGGGATCCCATTCTCCTGCCGGGAGGTAATCCAGAAATCAGCGGGTGGGATATTCATGGCGAGGTAAAACATGATAAAGGCATAAGCGATCAGTACCACTGCCGTATAACTGATGCGCCGAACGGCCCTGGGACCGTAGTATTCGTTCACGATATCGGTGATCACAAACTCGAGTGGCCATAACAATACGCCGCAGGTAAGATTGAAAGCGAGCCCCGACTGACCAAAAATGGTGAAATTGGAGGGATCCATGCCAAATAGTTTCTCGAGCGAAAAGATCTTGCCACCAATACACTCGGCAATCAGTGCATTGGCCACAAAAAAAGCGGTGATACCGAGGAAGAGTTTGGTGGGCTTATCTTTCAGTATGTTATGTATCATGCGGGAAGTATGAAATAAACAAAAAACTGTAGCAGCAGGAATAACAGGTTGGTAACAGCCAGCCAACCGGGAATGTTCTGGTTTTTACCCAAAATCTTTCGGGATACCAGCCATACATTTACAGCCATATTGATAAAAGGTGCCAGGAACCACCCCAGCACAATGATCGTACTTTTGATACTACCGGGCGGGATGATATCTGTTACCCGCTGCATCACCAGACAGAACAGGAAGAGCGCATTGCAGATCAATGCCAGTCTTGCTAAAAATAAAAGCCCCTTCATTAAAAAATTTCGTTCAAAATACCATTAATTTGCTGCACTTAAGCCGGAAACAATGAAAAAATTTCAATGGAAAGATCTGTTGCCACATGTTATAGCTGTAGTAGTTTTTGTGGTAGTGGCACTGGTATACTGCAAACCCATTCTCCAGGGCAAAGAATTGCATCAATCGGATGTTTCCCTGTGGAAGGCTTCTGCCCAGAATTCATTTGAATACAAGGAAAAACATGGCGTGTTCCCCTTATGGACCAATGGCCAGTTCAGCGGCATGCCCACCTTCCAGATTACCAGTGTGGGTAGCAATCCGGTTTCTATCGTGTATGCGGCCAATGTATTAACGCTGAACCTGCCCAAACCGGTCAGCTTTTTCTTTCTTGCCTGTGTTTGTTTTTATTTTCTTAGCCTGGTGTTACGCGTTAACCCTTATATTAGTTTGTTTGGTGCATTATCCTATGCTTACGCCACATATAACCCAATTATTATTGCAGAAGGGCATGATACCAAAATGCAAGCCATTGCGTATTTGCCTGCCTTTATCGGTTCATTACTTTTATTATATCATAAAAAATATCTCTGGGGCACAACGCTTACTGCCTTGTTTACTGGATTACTGATCTCTGCCAATCACCTGCAGATTACATATTATGCCGCACTGATAGCTTTGATTATGAGTATCAGCTTTGGTATTCACTGGATCAGGGAAAAGAATTTCAAACAATTATTTGCTTCTGCCAGCCTGGTCATTTTTGCAGCCATGCTCGGTATCATGGTAAATGCGGTTACTTTATTCACTACCTACGAATATTCCAAAAGAACCATCCGCGGCGGCAGCCAGCTGGGCGATGAAAAATCTACCGTTACCAAAACCGGGCTGAGTAAAGATTACGCACTCAGCTACAGCATGTACAAAACGGAACCCTTGGTAATGATGTTTCCACGGGCTTATGGCGGCAGCAGCCGTAAGCTGGAAGTGGCCGAAGACAAATCCAAAGCCATCGAAGCTTTGCAACAGATGCCGCAGCAACTCGGGCAGCAGATCCAGGGATTTCTGCAGTTTTACTGGGGTGGCATTGACGGAGCCGGCGGTACTGCGGGACCACCCTATCTCGGCGCCATTGTTTGTTTTCTCGCCATTCTCGGTTTTGTAATGCTGGATGGTAAACACAAGTGGTGGATCCTTACCGCCTGTGTATTTACTTTTTTACTCAGCTCCGGGAAATACCTCGAAGGATTTAATACTATAGTACTCAAGTACCTGCCTTTTTACGATAAGTTCCGGGCGCCGAGTATGATTCTCGTGATTCCTACCCTGTTGTTGAGTATGATGTCTGTAATGTCGTTAAACCATATCCTGAGCAGAGAGAACCGCGAGTCTATCTTTGAGCTGTATAAAAAAGGATTACTCGCCGTTGCTGCTGTTTTTGCAATAGCCTTACTGGTGTATTTCACAGCAGATTTTACCAGTGAGCCAGACAGAATGCTGTTACAGAATATCAGCACCATTACCGATGCGCAACAGAAAGCAGCTATCGAAACACCGATCCGCTCCTTCCTGAATGGGTTAAAGGCAGACAGGCAAAGCCTGTTTATGGGCGATCTGTTACGCTCTTTTTTATTCATACTTGTAGCTGGTCTGGCCATCTTACTGTTCCTGAAAAGAAAACTGAATGCACTGGCTGTTACTCTGGCGGTAGGATTGTTTGCCTTTATAGATGTGATGGCCATCGATACCAAATACCTGAATGGAGATAATTACCAGGATGCCGCTGATTCAGAAGACCGGTTTAAACCCTCTGCTGTTGACATACAAATCGCCAAAGACACCGGTTATTACCGTGTACTGGATGTATCACAAGGTATAACGGCCGCTTTTAACGGAGGGCCATTAACCGCTTATTTCCATCATTCTATCGGCGGTTATCACCCGGCCAAACTGAGCATTTACCAGGACCTGATCGAAAAACAACTTTATAATTTCCCCAATTGTTTGCCGGTACTGGATATGCTGAATACCAAATACATCATCACGTCCGGACAGCAGAACGGCCAGCAACTGATGGCCCAGGAAAATCCGGAAGCACTGGGTGCCGCCTGGTTTGTACATACCATCGATACCAAAAAAGGCCCGGCAGAAGTGATGAAGGCCCTGAGTAATTTCAATCCGAAAGACACGGCGATCCTGGATGAAGCCGATAAGAAAAACCTGGTGGCAAATGCGGTTAAAGACAGTAGTGCCTATATCAAACTATTATACAACGACAATGATATCATTGAATATGAATCTTCGTCAAAGAACACAGAATTTGCCGTGTTCAGTGAGATCTATTATGATGCAGGCTGGGTAGCTACCATTGATGGTAAAGAAACACCCATTGTCCGTACCAACTATGTACTGCGTGGGTTGCAGGTTCCGGCCGGTAATCACAGGATCCAGTTCGAATTTAAACCCGCTTCCTTTTACAATAGCAATCGTGCTGCTATCGGGGCCTCTGCCTTTATATGGCTGATGCTGATCGGGGCCATCGTATTAACGCTGCGGAAACCCAAAGAAACTCAGGCCTGATATGCAGCAGCCATCGGTACTGGGCATTGTTTCTTATAAAGTGTTCCCTGCACAGATGGGTGGCCAGAAATGTGTGGTGTCTTTTTACCGGCACCTCGCAACATTAACAAGGGTGGTGCTGGTGGTTCACAAAGACAACCCACCGGCAACGGATGACTGGCAACAGGCTTCCTATCCGATTATGTACCATCATAAAAAAGGGCCGGTTAACCTGCTGAACCTTTTCCGCTTACGTAAGGTTATCAAAACCGAGCAGATAGATCTTGTTTGTATTGAACATTCTTATCTTGGCTGGCTGGGTATTCTGTTGCGCTGGCTCACGCAAAAACCCTTTGTGATCCGATCGCATAATATTGAGGCACACCGATTCAGGGATATGCAGAAACCCTGGTGGCCCCTGTACCAGTGGTACGAAAAGCAGGTGCATCGACAGGCAGACCTGAGTTTCTTTATCACCGAAGAAGACAGGCAATGGGCCATCGATCACTGGCAGTTGGTAGAAGAAAAATGCACCGTGATCAGTTATGGAACTGATATCCCGGGGCCTTTACCCGAAGTCATCAGACTGCAGGCAAGGATCCGCCTGCTGAAAGAGAATCAGCTGCCGGCAAACACCCGCCTGTTCCTGTTCAGCGGCACACTGGATTACCTGCCCAATACCGATGCACTGCGTATCATCATCAGTGAATTACTGCCCTTGATGCAGGCTACCCATATCCCCTTCCGGATCTTTATCTGCGGCAGTCATACTACAGCTGCCTGGAAAAAAGTATTACACAATACACCCGGTATTATTTTCAAGGATTTTGTGCCTGATATCAACCTGTACCTGAATGGCAGCGATTGTTTTATGAACCCGGTTACCCTTGGCAGCGGCATCAAAATCAAACTGGTGGATGCGTTGGCGCAGGACCTGGCGGCTGTTTCTACCCGTAGTGGGGCAAGAGGTGTTAACATTTCCCTGACGGGTGATACACTCCGCCTGGTTGACGATTATAACTGGCCCGCTTTTGTGCGTGCCTTGTTTGAGCAGGCCGATCATACCCCTCCCCCTTTACCAGAGAGTTTCTACCAATTCTTTAACTGGGACCATATTGTACAGAAAGCCCTGTTATCTTTGCAAACTGTATGAGTGAGCCATTGAAAATAACCGTTGTTATCTGTACCTATAACCGTGGTATATATATCAGGGATGCGATGGAAAGCCTCTATCACCAGACACTGGCCAAAGAAGCCTATGAAGTGATCGTGGTAAATAACAATTCAACCGATAATACGCAGCAGGTATGTGAGAACTTTATAGCAGCCCATACAGATGCCCATTACGCCTATTTCAATGAATCGCGCCAGGGCGCTTCTTTTGCGAGAAATAGTGGTGCTGCCAAAGCCAGGTCGCCCCTGCTTTGTTTTATGGACGATGATGCCATTGCCGATACCGACTACCTGGAAAGGATCGTCCGTTTTTTTGAGACCCATCCGGATGCCGGTGGATTGGGCGGCCGCATCATTCCCCGCTATATTCCCGGCGAACCCGAATGGATGAGCCATTTTGTATCTTCTTTGGTGGGACATTTTCATTACAGTAATGAAGTAGCCGTTTTTGCTCCCAATAAATACCCGCTGGAATCGAACATGATCATCCGTAAAGCTGATTTTGACCAGATCGGGGGGTTTAACCAGGCTTTACCGGGTGTTGTTGGCACCCTTCGGATTGGCGGTGAGGGAAAGGATTTTTTCTTCCGTCTGAAAGCCCTGGGCCGTACGATCTATTATGATCCGGCCATCCGGGTACAGCATGTGGTGGAAACGAGTAAACTGACCCGCGAATACATGTACCGGGTAGCCAGTGGTATTGGCCGGGGCGAACGCGTTCGCACGCTGCAGAAAGGAAAATGGATCTTCTACAAAAAAATTATAGAGTACCTTTTTAAGTTGGGGGCCTCCTTTATACTTGGATTATATTATACATTGCAGGGAAAACCTGCCAAAGCATTACCGGTGATCCGTTTCCGGATAGATGCACTAAAAGGTTTATTGAATCATTGATAAAGTCAGATTATGCACTTACAAACACTATGGAACAGAAAAGTGAAAGGTACCCTGAGCAGGTGGTTCGGGATCAAATTCCGGAGTAATTCTGAAACAGCAAAAGTGCGGCATTGGGTGGCTCCGTATTGTATTGGCAAAGGATGCGATATTGGTTTTGGCGGCGACAAGATCATGAAAGTAAATTGCGACGGCATTGATTTTGAACAGCCCTATACCAATACCGGAAAAGATAAAGTGGATATTCCCTGCGATGTGATTCATAACGAGATTCCTGTACCGGATAACACGTATGATTACGTATATACCAGTCACCTGATAGAGGATTTTGTAGACACCAAAGATGCGCTGCGTAAGTTTATCCGCATCCTGAAAAATGAAGGAACCTTAATACTCGTATTTCCTGACCAGCCTAAGTATGAAGTGTATTGTCGTGAGCTGGGCATACCCATGAATCCGTACCATGTTCATCCTGACATGGGTTATGCGTATATGCTGCAATGTCTGAAGGAACTGGGCAACATACAATACGATACCTTATTCAGTAATAACTGTGAAATTGATTATAATGTGGTAATGGTATTAAAGATCCACAAAACAGCTGCTTAAACGCCACTTAGTTTTATCCCCAGCGGTTTTAGTAACTGATTAACCGTTTTCATTAACCCGGTTGATTTCTTAACCGGCTTTGCGTACAGGCAGGGCATGGAACTGAATGTATCATACCCGTTACGTATAACCAGCTCCCTGTATCTGGCAAGCAGCTCTTTCAGTAAGGGCTGATCATCCAGTATAAAACGTGTTTGGTGGCGGGATAATTTTTCGGGTTCATTAAACCGGTAGCCACTGATATGCAGAAACAACAACGGATGAATGCCGTTGACCATGACAGTATCATTTACCACTGATAATGACCGCTCATGCAGGTTCCAGTAAGCCACATTGGCTCCGGGGTGCCTGACAATCCCTGTTTCTTCAAATAAAAGAGGAACCAGGTTTAACCAGATCTGGTCTACCCCCATGCCTTCTGCAAAATTATAATAGCATTCGCCGCGCATATGTCCGCTCCACCATTGCAGAAAGCGGGTTACGGTTTCACAACGCCTGAATGCCATAAAACCTGCATTGTAAATACCCGAGCGCAACAGGTCGCGTTCCAAAGGCCTGGCTTCATTATCAGGTAAAGGAACGGTAAAATGTGGTGTAAGCAGAATCGGATGTGCCGCAAGTTTTGCTTCCAGCTCACCGATACTGTTCTTTACCCACATATCCGAATCAAGGTACATGAGTATATCAGGGTTGTATTGCCGGAAGATATACTCAGCCACAAAAACTTTCATCGCACAATTCAGCTCAATAACGGTGTAACGATACAATAGCTCTTCAAAATCAGGAATTCCCATCGATGCTATCTCTACCAGATGGCAGGGCAGAAATTCTTTTTCTGAAAACCTGTTATCCGTTTTATCAACCAGGCCTATCACAATCTCATACCCGTTGTTACACTCCATGAATGAATTCACCATTGTTTTACAATGGGCCAGGTGATTGGCTGAACAAACGGTATATAGAATCTTTTTCATTATTTTTTCCGGGCTAAAACAACAGTATTCAAATATAATTTATCCGATCTGGGCAGAATAGGCTCTACCAACCTGAATAAAATATTGAGCATGGGTACCACTATATGGCGAATAATTTTACGGAAAAATGCAAAACGCGAAAAGAACCAGACCCTGTTCAGCCAGTAATCATGGACGTATAAAACAAATAACTGGTGTAAGGCACTCAGAAAATGACCGTTTTTATCTATTACTTCTATTTCAAACCCGTTTGCTTCCAGCATGTCTTTCAACGCAAAACGGGTATATCTCGCATAATCAACAGGTATTTCATGTTCTTCCCATACAAATGGACAGGTGATCAGAAACTTACCTCCTTTTTTGGTAACCCTCGCTATCTCCGGCAGCAGTTGCTGTAAGGCAAACAGGTGTTCAAAAACTTCGCTGCTAAGCACCGAATCAAAGCTTTCGTTTTCGAAAGGAATGGTCTTACCATCATAATAAACATCAATACTTTCCTCTTCATGACTATGTCCCTCACCTGCATAATCCAGTCCTACATATGCTGAAACATTGGTAAAAAGCGATTGGTATGGTTTAGATCCACATCCGAAATCCATCAGTCTGCCGGTTAATTCTCGGCTGTAAAGACTAATTTTGTTATATAACCCTTTACGGATATAGTATAATGGATGCGAAACAGGCGGGTTATAATCTTTTGGAACCATACTCGGAGAAGGATCGTTACCCGGGCAAGTTAAATTGTTTTAGCATATGTTGAACCGGATGAAAGGATTTTTATACGACTGCATCGGTATCATGGCCCGCTTCGGGAAAAGATCCCAACCGGTCCCAAAGGTCCTGCTGGTAAAAACGGATGAAATCGGCGATTTTATGCTCTGGCATAATTTTCTGGATGAATTGATATCGGCAGACCGGTTTACCAATCACGAGATCCATTTCTGCGGTAATAGTGGCTGGAAAAGTCTTTTTGACTGTTTTCACAAAGGGACTGTTACCCATACCTACTGGCTACAGAAACCTGTATTTAAGAGGGATATGCAATACCGGTATCGCTTCCTGCAAAGCATTTACCGGGAAAATTATTCCTGTGTCATCAATCTGCAGTTCTCGCGCGATAAAACATTTGATGATGCCATTGTACAGGCTGCAAAAGCACCACTCAATATAGGAATGGTCAGTAACCTGGAAAATGTACGAACTTATCAATCAGGTTATGATAAAGGATTATATAATGAGCTTTTCGACCATCCTGAAAAACCCTTGTTCGAATTTTACCGGAACCGGTTATTTACAGAATTTATCATCCGCAAATCATCCCTTGTAAAAAATACCTGCATCGATACCACGCTGCTGCCCGCGCTTTCCTTCACTTCACCAAAGCCTTATTTTGTTGTATTCCCGGGATCCAGAAGTGCCGCAAGGATCTGGCCAGCAGCATTTTTTATAGCCACGGCCCATTATCTGTATGATACATTTGGCTGGACGGCCGTGGTTTGCGGCGGCCCGGGCGATACCGTTTTTTCAGCGGCTTTCCTCGCAGGGTATCAACACCCGGCAGTTGACCTTACTGCAAAAACCTCTTTGCCAGAACTGATGTCTGTTTTACACAATGCCGAATGCCTTTTATCAGTAGACACAGGTTCCGTACATTTGGCCGCCGCGGTGGGATGCACGGTTTTTGGTGTTTTCAACGGATCTCAATACGGGCGTTTTGCTCCTTATCCGAAAGAAACAGCCGACAACTTTTATGCAGTTTATCCCGATGAAGTTGAAAAAGATATCCGTGATCCGCAGCTGGTAAAAGAAAAATACGAATACGTGGTGAAACAGGCTTACAGCCATGTGTTACCCGAAAAACTGATACAACAAATCAAACAACATTATCATCAATAGCACTATTATGGCTTTCAAACCCATCCGTTTCATAAATACGCTGCTCGGGAAAAAGACGGCAGACATTGCTTTCCCACCAGACTTTGATGCATTTCATATTGACATTATCCGGAAAGTCAGGCCCTACACAATGACCAGCCCGGAAAGGCTGTTTGCATTGATAGAAGCTGTAAAATATGTTGTTTCTAATAATATCCCAGGCAGTTTTGTAGAATGTGGTGTATGGAAAGGAGGCAGCATGATGGCCATTGCTGAAACACTGCGTCAATTACAAGTTACCGACAGGCAACTATATTTATACGACACTTTTGCCGGCATGCCCCCTCCTACCGAGGAAGATAAAAACTATAGCGAAGAAACTGCCGCCTCCATGCTGCAAAAAGAATCCGATGTAAAAGAAGAAAGTGTGGTATGGGCTTATTCCAATCTTGCTGAAGTAAAAGCCAATATCAGCCAGGTGGCGTATCCTGCAACCAACATTCATTATATTGAAGGAGATGTGCTGCAAACCATTCCTGCGAATGATCCTGGTCAGATTGCTTTGTTACGATTGGATACAGACTGGTATGAATCCACAAAACATGAGATGGTTCATTTGTATCCCAAACTGATCAGTTCGGGTGTATTGATCATTGATGATTATGGCTATTGGAAGGGGTCGCGCAAGGCAGTAGATGAATATATGGCAGCCCATCATCTTTCATTATTGCTGAACAGGATTGATGATACGGGCCGGTCGGCGATAAAACCCTGATAGAAAGATTACATGTTTTCCAGGCCGGCTTTCTGTTTTAGCCCGAATAGCCATTTGCCAAAACCCGTTTGCAGCAGATGATGCAGGGTTTTTAAGCGTATTTGCCAGGCCACCAGTTTAGCAGAAAATCCGAAATGGGACTCATAAACCTCCCGGTTCTCCCGCAACGATTGCAGGTATTGGGTATTACTCACACCTGTATCATCAAAAACAGCAATGGGTTTGTTCAGGTACAAATAGGGTTCATCCGCTATCCGGCACATCATATCATAATCCATCGCTATTTTATATGCACCGTTATATAAACCGGCTCTATCATAAACCGCTTTTTTCACAAACCAGGTAGGATGTGATACGCTGCGCATGCCCCGGTAAAGTTTATCTTTTGCAAAAGCTTTGCCCACCAGTACGGATTTGCCGGCCCTTGTCAGGTGAATATTGCCACTGATCCATTGAACGGCAGGATTTTTTTCAAACATTTCCATCACGGCTGCAATCACATCGGCTGAAGCATAGCTATCTCCGGAATTGAGTAAATGTGTTATTTCGCTATTGGTTTTACCAATGCCCTTGTTGAAAGCGTCCGAAATCCCTTTGTCACGCTCATTGATCCATTTCCGGTACGGTGGCTGTGGTGTCTGTTCCAGCCAGTCAGCGATCTCTTTGGTGGTAGAACCATTGATAATCCAGTGTTCTTCCGGCACACGGGTCTGCCCGTCAACAGAAGTACAGGTTTTCTGCAGATCGGCCAGGTTATTGAAACAGATGGTTATTACGGAGATACTTGACATGGCGTAAAAGTAGGAAATATCGAATACTGGTCAGGAATGGTCTGAGTGCAAAGCAACTTCACTTTTCGTATAGGCTACAGTTGCTGCAATTTCTGTAGAAACAAAGCCAGTCCTTTTCTTTTTGCATCATCCAGCCGGTAACTGATATTACGGGTATAATAATCGGTCAGATCATAGGTTGGGTAGGGCTTTTCAGCGGCCACAACTTCAGCTATATGCGAGATCCCGTAAGCATTGGCACGGTTAAATGCGTCCTGGAAATCTTCGGGTAATCCTTTATTGGCCACCCAGGCAGCAAATACAAAAGGATAACCCGTATGTGCTTTCCAGGCCGTACCCAGATCGTAGCAATAACGGGAGATCTTACGTTGTTCCAGCGCCCTGTCGCCAATGACTACCCCCGCCGTAGTGCCGCTGATATGCGACCGGAAATCTTCACTGGCATCTTCCAGTACAGGGCTAAGTTTCCAATATTCCTTCAGTAATAGTTTCGCCAGATTCACCGATGTGCGGCTCTGGTAATCGAGTAAAATTTTGCCTGCCTGTTCCAGCGGAACTTCGCTGAAAATGGCTACAGAAGCCACTTCCCCTTCGGTACCGATACAATAATCCGTAATAATATGAGACTCCTTCAACTTTGGAATAATGGCTACCGGAACCAGCCCAACATCTATCTCATCATTCAGCAACATCGAAGCTACACGGGCGGGGTAGGCTTCTACTACTTCCACCCGATCCATCAGCCCCGAACGCTTCAACCCGAACAATAATGGCCTGGTATTTAAATAACTTACCGCTCCAATGCGTATTCTCTTGTCCAATTCGGCTAATTTTGCCACAAAGAAACTTAATTAGTCATGAATAAACCGCTAAATCAAGTTTTTTTACATCGATTAGTAACCCCAATTACTAATTATTAATTATTAATTACTAATTATTAATTACAATGGAGCTTTCTTCCCTTACCGCCGTTTCCCCGATTGATGGACGCTACCGTAAACAGGTACAACACCTCGACGAGTATTTTTCTGAATATGCCCTGATCAAATACCGGGTATTGGTAGAAGTTGAATACTTCTTTTTCCTGGCCGATCAGAAATTCTTCAAGCTGCCGATCAAAGCAAGAACCGCTTTGAAAAAAGTGCTGGACGAATTCAGCCTAGATGATGCGCAACAGATCAAACAGATCGAATCTGTTACCAACCACGATGTAAAGGCCGTAGAATACTTTCTGAAAGAACAGCTTGATAAAGCAGGTATCCCGGCACTGAAAGAGTGGATCCATTTTGGTCTGACTTCGCAGGATATCAATAACACGGCCATCCCTTTAAGCTGGAAACACTGCATGGAATACGAATACCTGCCGGCTGTGATCAACCTGCAGAACCACCTGTACCAGCTGGCGGCACAATGGAAAAATATTCCATTGCTGGCCAGAACACACGGACAAGCCGCATCCCCTACCCGCCTGGGCAAGGAGATCATGGTTTTTGTGGAACGATTGAACAACCAGATCGAACTCTTCAGCAGCATCCCGTATGCGGCCAAATTTGGTGGTGCCACGGGTAACTTTAATGCGCATCAGGTAGCATTCCCTAAAAAGAAATGGGTGGTATTGGGCAATGCGTTTGTAGAAGATATTTTAGGACTGCAACGGATGCAGTTTACCACGCAGATAGAACATTACGACAGCCTGGCGGCGCATTTCGATGCCATCAAACGCATCAACAATATCCTGCTGGATCTTTGCCGGGATATCTGGACCTATATCAGCGTAGATTATTTCAAACAGAAAACCAAGAAAGGCGAAATAGGCTCTTCGGCCATGCCGCATAAAGTGAACCCCATCGATTTTGAAAATGCAGAAGGTAATCTGGGCTTGGCCAATGCCATGCTGGAACATTTAGCTGCCAAACTTCCTATCAGCCGTTTACAGCGCGATCTCACAGACTCTACGGTGCTGCGCAATATTGGCGTACCGGTTGGGCATGTGGCCATTGCTCTTAAATCGCTGGAGAAAGGACTGAACAAACTGGTATTGAACGAGGCCAAACTGAAAGAAGACCTCGAGAACAACTGGGCAGTTGTAGCGGAAGCCATACAGACCATTTTACGGAGAGAAAATTACCCCAACCCTTACGAGGCCCTGAAAGACCTTACCCGCGGCAACCACAAAATTGATAAAAAAGCGATGCATGATTTTATCGGCAAGCTGAAAGTAAGTGCGGCCATCAAAAAAGAATTGAAAGCCATTACACCACATAATTATGTGGGTGTGAACCCGGAATATTAGCAGGAACGTCTGGGAAATTTAAAACTTTCCAAAAATCAGTTACTACAATAAGCTTTACAGAATGATAGGATTTCTGTAAAGCTTTTGTATTTTAAGGCTATAAAACCCACCCAACATGTCAGCCAACCCATCCCGCCGCTCCTTTCTGCAAACACTTGGTGTAGGTTTTGGAACCACAGTACTGGCTTCTGCGCTACCCGGTATCAGCAGCCTGGCCAGCCCGGCAAAACCTTACACAGGTAAAAAACTGGGGATCGCATTGGTAGGTCTTGGCAGTTACGCCAAAAACCAACTGGCCGTGGCGCTTGAGAAAACAGATAATTGTTATCTCGCAGGCATTGTAACGGGTACCCCTGCCAAAGCAGAAGAATGGCGAAACAAATACAATATTCCCCCGCAGAATATGTATAACTACCAGAATTTTGATTCCATTGCTTCCAATAAAGACATTGATATCATTTACATTGTTCTCCCCAACTCCATGCACCATGAATACGTGTTACGTGCCGCCAAAGCGGGCAAACATGTGATTTGTGAAAAGCCCATGGCCATATCGGTAAAAGAAGCCGAAGAAATGGTGAAAGCCTGTACAGATGCCGGTGTACAACTGGGCATTGGCTACCGCCTGCATTTTGAACCCTACACACAGGAGATCATGCGAATCGGTAAAGAGAAAGTATTGGGCGATATCCGTTTTGTACAAACCAATTTCGGTTTCAGCATCGGCGACCCCACACAATGGCGGTTGAAAAAAGAACTGGCCGGCGGTGGCCCCTTAATGGATGTGGGTATCTACTGCGTGCAGGCTTCGCGTTATGCCACCGGAAAGGAACCGCTTTGGGTTACCGCTCAATTCGGCCCCGTTACAGATCAGGTACGTTTTGCTACCGTAGAAGAATCCATATCCTGGCAAATGGAATTTCCCGATGGCATCATGGTGAATGGATTTACCTCTTACAAATCCAATATAGAACAGCTCTATGTATCTGCCAGCAATGGCTGGGCACAGTTAGGTCCGGCCTACGGTTATGGCCCACTCAGGGGCCGCACCAGCCGTGGAGAAATGAACCTTCCCGTTGTTCATCACCAGACCGTCATGCTACAGGGTATGTGTAAGGAGTTAATAGAAAACAATAAAATCCCCGCTCATACGTCAGGAGAAGAAGGGCTGCGTGATATGCGCATTCTTATGGCCATCTATGAAGCCGCTAAAACCGGTCAACGGATCAGCCTTGTGTAATATTCGCTGATTAGCGGATGACGGATTAACGGATTCTTTTTTTACTCCATTTATTCGCAAATCCGCAATCCGCAAATCCTCCTACTATGAAACGTATTTTAATTACCGGTACCAACGGCATGATCGGGCAACTGATACTTGATCTTTGTTTGCAAAGAACAGATGTAGCAACTGTCACATCCATTACCCGCAAACTACTGGGCATTGCGCATCCCAAACTGCGGGAAGTTATACATCATGATTTTATGGATCTATCTGTTATCCGGGATCATTTCAGTAACCAGGATCTTTGTTTTTACTGCATCGGTGTTTATACCGGCACGGTACCCAGAAAGGAATTCAGGAAAATCACCGTTGACTACACCCGCGTATTCGCCGAAACGCTGAAACAGATGAGCCCGGAAGTCGTGTTCTGTTTCCTCAGCGGACAGGGCGCCGACCGTACCGAAAAAAGTAAACTCATGTTTGCGCAGGACAAAGGGATCGCGGAAAATATACTGGAGAAACTGGCCTTCAAACAACTCATCATTGTCAGGCCCGGCTATATTTACCCGGTAACACCCCGAAAAGAGCCGAATTTCCTTTACCGGCTTTCCAGGCTCCTCTACAAACCCATCCTCAGCAAAATATATCCTAATATAGGACTCACTTCTTTACAACTGGCAAACGCGATGGTAAAACTGGGATGGCAAGGTGCCTCGCAACAGGTATACGAGAACAAAGAGATCAGGCAGGTTGCAATTAGTGAATGAGTGATTGAGTGGATGAGTGAATGTTTTATTACCCAAATAGATTCCTGGCATTCACTCAATCACTCATCCACTCATTCACTCATTAATATTTCAGGAACGCATACCCTTTCAACTGATAAGTAGTCAAAGTTGTAATAGCCGACAAAGCAGGTTTTACCTCCGGCGTTACAGAAGCGGGTGATACCTGTCTTTTATTGAGGGATTGTCCGCAGACAAAGATCTTTACACCAGCCGCAACCAGTTCTTTGAACAGTGGGATATTGGGATTATCTGTATGGAATTTTTTCTGGTACTCTTCGTTGTTCAATACATATTGTGCTGCGGGGCCATGGATCACCATTACCACCTGCAGTTTTTTAGCCGTAACACCACCCAGTGCATGCAGGTTTACCACTGCCCCTACTTTTTCAAAAAACTCGTGAACGTTCTCGGGTTTGGGGTTATCAGAACTTACTTCTACCACCACTTTATAATTCAGGGAAGGATCCGGATTCTCTGCCGAAAATGGCACTTCGGTAACGGTACCGAATTTTTTAATCACCGGATTTACTTTGGTCTGCGCCTCAGCGCCCAAACAGATTGTCAAAAGCAGGAGTATCCCGAAAAACTGTTTCATGTGGTTGTGTATTAGGTAAACAAGGTAAGGATTTTAGTCCTAACGCAGTTCCCATTTCAAATCTTCAACAGCTGTTATTTTCCGAATTTCTTTTTCAGCAAACTCAATGCATCTGCCACACTCAATTCTTCAGCGGGCTTTTGTGCGGGTCTGCCCAGCTGTGTTCGCGGGCCGGGCCGCTGGGTTCGCTGCGGCATTTCTTCTGTCTGTTTGATAGAGAGTGCGATCCGCTTTCTTGCCATATCCACTTCCAGCACTTTTACCTGCACTTTCTGTCCCAGCTTCAATACCTCTGAAGGATCGGTGATGTATTTATGTGCGATCTCACTTACGTGAACCAGCCCATCCTGTTTCACCCCAATATCAACAAACGCTCCAAAACGCGTAAGATTGGTAACACTACCAGGCACGATCATACCCACCTGCACGTCTTCTATTTTATAAATATTGGCGAAGGAGAATTGTTCCAGCTCACTGCGCGGATCAAGCCCGGGTTTCTGTAATTCTTTCAGGATATCACGGATCGTCAGTTCACCGAACTGTTCGGTTACATATTTTTTAACATCGATCTGTTTTAATACTGTTTCATTTCCGATGATACTTTTCATCTCCACTCCTGCATCCGCCGCAATCGCTTTTACCAGGGGATAGGTTTCCGGGTGTACCGCACTTGCATCCAGGGGGTTCTCACCGTCTTTAATCCGTAAAAAACCTGCACATTGCTCATAGGCTTTTCCACCAAGCCTCGGCACTTGTAACAATTGCTCCCTGCTGGTAAAACGACCGATCTCGTTCCGGTACCTGACAATATTATCTGCCAGCGTGCCTCCGATCCCGCTTACATAACCCAGGAGGTGTTTGCTGGCGGTATTCAGGTTCACACCAACACTGTTTACGCAACTTACCACAGTCTGATCCAGCCTTTCTTTTAAACGGAATGGATTTACATCATGCTGGTACTGCCCAACCCCGATACTCTTTGGGTCGATCTTAACCAGCTCGGCCAATGGATCCATTAAACGACGGCCAATACTTACCGATCCTCTCACCGTTACGTCCTGGTCAGGAAATTCTTCTCTCGCTGTTTCAGAAGCGGAATACACCGAAGCACCGTCTTCATTCACCAGGAATACCGGCAACCCAAGGTTCATGTTTTTGATAAACTGTTCCGTTTCTCTTCCCGCAGTTCCATCGCCGATGGCAAAACAGTCGATCTTATATCTGGCCACCAGTTCTTTGATTTTGTATTCGCTGTCGTAAATGCGGTTGGGTTCATGCACATAGATCAGATCTGTTTTCTGCAACTCTCCTTTTTCATCCAGGCATACCACTTTACAACCTGTTCGGTAACCGGGATCGATCGCGAGGATCCGTTTACTGCCCAACGGTGCACTCAGCAATAACTGTCGCAGGTTCTCAGCAAATACATTGATCGCTTCCTCATCTGCCTTCTGTTTCAAAGCCGTTCTGAATTCGGTTTCGAGGCTGGGCTGCATCAGCCTTCTGTAAGCATCCCTGATCGCTTTCTTTACATGTTCGGTAGCAGGTGTTAACGCTTTTACGTGATCTTTCTCCAGTAAAGCCAGTGCCTCTTCTTCCAGTGGCGCTATCGACATCCGCAAAAAACCTTCCATAAATCCGCGCAGCACCGCCAGTATCCGGTGCGATGGTACGCGGGAAATGGGTTCCGAAAAATCAAAATAGTCTTTGTATTTACTGCCTTCTGTTTCTTTATCAGTGAGTACTTTACTCTGCAACGTGGCCGTATCTTCAAATAGTTTACGTAGTTTGGCACGCAGGTTCACATCTTCATTGATCATTTCAGCAATGATATCGCGGGCTCCCTGCAGCGCTTCGTCTTTGGTTTTTATTTTTTCGCCGATGTATTTTTCTGCCTCCGCATCCAGCTCTGTCGCTGTCTGTTCCAGCATCAATAAAGCCAATGGCTCCAATCCATTCTCCCTCGCTGTTTGCGCCTTGGTTTTTCGTTTGGATTTATAGGGTAGATAAATATCCTCCAGTTCTACCAGCGTAGTGGCCGCATCAATTTTTCCCTGCAGGTATTCCGTCATCTTCCCCTGCTCGGTGATCGATTTTTCGATAAAGGCTTTCCGCTCCGTGAATTCTTTCAGAAATTTTGCTTCATCCTGTATCTGCAGTATCTGTACTTCGTCCAATCCGCCTGTCCGGTCTTTCCGGTAACGGGCTATGAAAGGAATGGTAGCGCCTTCGGCAAATAATTCTAATACAACTTCAGCCTGCGTGGTCCTGATATTGAGTTTGGTAGCGATTAACGATGCGAAAGAAGACATTCTCTGATAATAACATTAATGTTTATAAAACCTGCCGGCGGCAGGAGTAAAAATATTTTTGG